>JAIHVJ010000162.1 GCA_022720335.1 Collinsella sp. | reverse complement strand
AGCCCTCCTCGTGCACGCGGTCGGCCAGGGCGGTCATCTTCTTGCCGGCCTCGTAGACGTTCCTGCCGTCCTCGAGGTAGCCCTCCTGGTCGAAGTGCACGATCTCGATCTTCTCGGTCTCCTTCATGTGTGTCCTCCCATCACATGTGCGCGATTCTATACATCGCGCTTCTTGCTGATACCAATTATAACCATACGATTACGCTTTATTTAATACCAATCCAAACTCACGAAGATTTGCGGCGAACGGTCGATTTCCCCGCCCGAGTGGTATTACTCCGCCTTTAGTTGTCTAATTCGAGCACCGCAGCCAACGGACGCTTCACAACTCAACACCTAAAAGCACGTTGCGCCAGACCCGCCCAAGCGTTTCCGGCGCAACCGCGCAGCCTCGTTATTCGGCTTCCATCTCCGCCGTCACACGGCGATACATCTCGATAACCTGAGTCGTCGCCTTGGACGGGTCCTGATAGTAGCGACCATCGCACGTCTCGGCCGAGGCATAGCCCGTATAACCGTGACGCATAAGTGCCTCGAGGTCGGCACGCATATCGCGCTCGCCGTCGCCCCAGGCAAGGTGCGTCGTGCCGCCGCCCACATCCACAAAATGGGTATGGACGATCTTGTCGCCCAAGACCTCAAAATAGCTGTCGATCGTGTCGCCAGCAACTTCCATGGCGCCGAAGTCAATGCAGGCCTTCAGGTTGGGACGGTCGACATCGGCCAAGATACGCGCCACGTCCTGTGCGGTGTTAACCAGCACGGACTCCGACGGCTGCAGCGCCTCAAGTGCGACGCGAATGCCGCGCGTATCGGCGTAATCGCACACCGAACGCAGCATGGCAACGCTTCGGGCCCAGGCGTCCTCGGCTGGCTCGTCCAGATAGGCCCAGCCGCTCGTCACCAAAATCTGCGGCGCGCCCAGCTCGACGGCAACATCGATCACGTTCTTAAAGTAGGACAGGATACGCTTCTGGCCGGCCTCGCCACGCACCGCGACGTTCCACGGCTTGGGATTGTTCTGCTCGGGGCAGACGCACACGATCTTGATGCCATACTGAGCGGCCAGGTCGCGAATCTTATCTACCGAATCGTGCTCGTGGCAATCCACATACAGGTGCATCGAACCGGTCCACAGCTCGATATTGCGGTAACCCGCCTCACCGGCAGCCTTAAAGAACGTCTCGATGCTGTAGTAACGATGGTTGATGTTCATGAGCGAAAGCTCGGGTACGACCATAGCCCTCCCCTTTCGTACGGAGTTTTAAAAAACAGGGGGCCGCCGCAGATGCGACAAGCCCCCCAAAGATCGACGCAACCGTTAGACGCGATGGAAGCGCGATTCGAACATATTAGGCAAGCACGCCAAAGTAGGCGCCGATAATGCCCACGACCATGGTGCAGAGGATCAGGACCATCGGGTTGATCTTCTTGGAAAGCAGCCAATAGTAGAGCCAGAAGGCGGCCATGCCGAGCATGCCGGGCATGATGCCATCCAGGATGTCCTGGAGGGTCTGGGCGGAGTCGCCCTGGCCGATGGCGATGGGCATCGATGCCCAGAACATGTCCTTGCTCATGGCGCCGACGACCATGACACCGACGATGCCGACGCAAGCCATGATCTTTTGCATCAGGCCGGTCTTCTGAGCCTCGTCGAGGAAGCCGATACCCAGCTCATAACCCTTGATGGCGCCAAAGATACGGATCAGGAACGCCGGGATGTTGTAGATGAGCAAAAAGGCGATGGGACCAAAGGCGTTGCCGGCCTGGCACAGGCTGATGCCCACGGCAGCGGCGACGACGCGCAGGGTGGACAGGAAGAAGGAGTCGCCCAGACCGGAAAGCGGACCCATGAGGGCGGCCTTGATGTCGTTGACGCTCTCGGGCTCAACCTCACCGCGAGCGACCTTCTCCTCCATGGCCATCGCGATGCCGCCCACGAAGGGAGCGAGCTGCGGGGTGATGTTGAAGAACGCGCTGTGGCGATGCAGGGCCTCGGCGTAGTCGTCGGGACGGCCGGCGTAGATCTTCTTGAGCATGTTGGCGACCATCAGGCAGAAGGCAATATTCATCTGCTTGTAGTAGGTCCAGGAGAACTCCATGCCCAGAGCGCCGGTGTTCAGAGAGCTCTTAATGAGGTCGGAGCGAGTAATCTGGTTCTCGGAATTAGAAGTCATCGTCCTCATCCCCTTCCACAGAAAGCTGGGGCTGGGCACCACCAAGGCCCAGCAGGTCGAACTTGTCGATGCCGATGATGATTGCGATCAGGGCGACACCGAGGACGGGCACGTTGGCATAGGAGCACAGCAGGAAGCCCAGGAAGTAGAACGGCACGAGCTGCTTGGTAAGCACCAGACGGCCGAGCATTGCGAAGCCCATGGCAGGCAGGATGTTGGCTGCGACGCCAAAGCCATCGAGGACGAACGTCGGGATGAAGTCGAGCAGGCCCTGAACGGCGTCGGCACCCAGATAGAAGGAGACCGAGCACAGGATAAAGGCCAGGACGACAATCACGAGACCGATAATCCAGTGCATAGCGTAGATACCCTTGAGGTTACCCTTGCTGGCAAAGACGTCGGCACGGTCGACCAGAAGGGGCATACCGGCGTTGACGACGTTCTTAATGGCCAGGCACAGAGTGGCGATGGGCATCGCGAGCGCGATAGCGGCCTCGGTGCTCTGACCCAGCTGAATAGCGAAGGCGCAGGCGAGCACACCGCCAATACACTCATCGGGCGGCACGTAAGCGCCGATGGAGATTGAACCCATGAAGAGCAGCTCGAGGCTCGCACCGATGGCGAGGCCGGACTGCAGGTCCCCGAGGACTATGCCGACGAGCGGGCACAGAACGATCGGGCGGAACGCATAGAGCGTACCGAGCTGATAATCGAGCTTACCGAAGGCAGCGATAAGTCCGATGAGGATCGCTTGAACAAGCATTGTTCCTCCCTTTGATCCCTCTTGGATCCGCGCGGCGATTCCCGACTTGTCAGCGCGCCCTTTTCCATGCCGACAATCGCCTAGACAGATCCAGCTTGTACCGGTGTGCTGTTAACACCTAAACCGGTGCAAATGATTTGATACCAATTATATAGTCATGAGAAAACTATTTAATACCAATCGCTCAACGGGCGTGTACTCCCGGTGAACGGTAGATGGGGGTAACGGGTAAAGCGTTTATCCGGTACGCCCACGAATAGGGGCGGCGCCGTGCGCGCCGCCCGTGGTTCTCAATTAGAGGGCGCTTAGGGCATCGACCTTGGGGTCGTCGGCCAGAGCGCGAATCTCGACCTCGACACCGCGGCCGACGAGCTCACGAATGTCCTCTTCCTCGGCAGCAGTCACAAAGATCTGGCGGGAGATCTTACGGGCATCGGGACGCTGCTCGTCCTTGGACTTGGTGTTGCCCAGGTTGATGGAGGTGATCTGCGGGCAGCCGTCGACAAGCTGCTTGGCCTCGGCGATGCTGGCGACGCAGATGATCATCTTGTACTTATCGGTAACACCGGAGTTGATGGCCTCGATGGCGTGCTCCATGTCCTTGATGACGAGCTTGACGTTGGCCGGCTTTCCCATCTTGAGCGTAGTCTTCCAGACGGGATCGTTGGCAACCTTGTCGCCAACGCAGAAGATGCAGTCAGAGCCCAAGCCCTGGACCCAAGAGACGGCCACCTGGCCATGAAGCAGACGATGGTCGACGCGAAGCAGTTGAATCATGATTGACCCCCAAAGGTCTCATGCCGGAAACCCGGCCCCATTAATAGCAGGCGGTGACTAGAACTCTTCCTCGTCATCCGCATCGGTCAGCAGGTCGTTGACAAACTTGACGCGCGTGTCGTCAGCCGCGAGGATCTCGCGGATAACCTGATCGGCGGGAGCCTCCTGGTCCGAAAAGAGCAGCTGGATCAGCAGCGGCAGATTCATGTTGGCAACCAGGTAGGTGTTGGGGCGCGTCTGGACGATCTTGGTGAACTCGTTGTTGACGCTGCCGCCAAACAGGTCGGTGCACACGATTACGTCGTCGGCGGGGTCGAAGGTCGCCAGGAGCTTGGCGGCCTCCTCGGCGACGTCGGTGCGGCCGTCGACAAACATCGACAGGTCGTGGACGTTATCGCGCGCGCCCGAGAGCAGCTCGGTGCTCTCCTTGATGCCGGTCGCAAAATGCGCGTGGCTGGCGAAGATGTATTGCCTCATTGCGGTTTCCCCCAAATGAAATTAGTAGTCGAACTGGTGGTAGTAGCGGCGGTACTTGAGGTTGTGCTTGGTGACCAGCTCGTAGTTGCGCGAGAGGCGGTCGGTGGTCAGCACGGACAGGATCCACGGCGACACGATGACGCGGAAGTCGTCGTCCAGGCCCGGGATCGCGTACTCGGCGGTGTCGATGATGACGTAGTCCTCGTCGCCGGTC
>JAIHVJ010000161.1 GCA_022720335.1 Collinsella sp. | reverse complement strand
CATCGAATATGCCGAGGCGCGCAACAAGCACGTGGTCTTCCACCTGCGCGACGGACGCGATATCGAGGCACTCGAGTCGTTCCGCAGCGTCGAGGACCGCTTGGAGCAAAACGCGGTCTTCTTTAAATGCCACCGCAGCTACCAGGTCAACCTGCGCAATATCGATCACTTTGACCGCACGGACATCGTCATGCGCTCGGGCGCGTGCATCCCGCTTTCGCGCAGCTGCAAGCAGGGATTCCAAGACGCCTACTTTGCGGCGCGCTTTGAGGGCGGGAGGCGCTGATGGTCTCCTCGGTCGAAATGGTCCTTTGGGCAATCCACCACGCCACGACGCTGCTCTTTGGCGTCTTTGCCTCGGCGGCGCTGTGCGGTGTCGCGATCAACCGGCGTCATGCGCTTGAGCTGATCGCGGTTGACGTGCTCACCGGTACCGCCTTTGCGCTCGCCAATGTCTTTGGCGGCGAACTTTTCGCTCGACAGGTGTATCCGCTCGTCGTGCATCTGCCGCTCGTCATCTATCTGTGCGCGCGCTATCGGCTGAGCCCTTTGCTCGTTATGCTCGGCGTCACCAGCGCATACCTGAGCTGCCAATTTAGCAACTGGATGGGCATCGCCGCGCTCGCCGCCTGCGGCTCGCAAATCGCGTACTACGCGACACGCATTATCACCACGGTCGCCGTCTTTGCGCTCCTGCTGCACTGGGCCGGCGACATCGGTCCGCGCTTGGCAGTCAAAAGCCCTACCGAGCTCGAGATTCTGCTCATCCTGCCGCTCGTCTATTACATCTTTGACTACGCCACCAACGTCTACACCACGTTGTTCCACTCGGGCTCGGTTGTGACCGTTGAGTTTTTGGCGTTTGCGCTTTGCGCTTTCTACCTTATGTTTCTTGCTGTGTATCTGCGCGAATACGAGGCTAAAGAGGCCGCCGAGCGCGAGCGTTGGATGCTCGAGACCCGCGATAGTGCAGCTATCAAAGAGCTCGAAGCCTGGCGTCAATCTGGACGCGAGCTTTCGGTTCTGCGCCATGACATGCGGCACTTCCTGCGCGGCCTTGCGGTTTTAATCGAAGAGGGTCACGTCGACGAGGCGCTCGGGCGCATCAACGAACTCTGTGAGACAAACGACCGCACCGCAGTGCGCCGCTACTGTGCCAACGAAACGGTCAACATCGTGCTTTCGTCATTTAGCTCCGATATCAACCGAAACGGTATCACCGCCGACCTGCGCGCCGCCGTGCCAGAGAACGTCCATGTGGCCGATGTCGACCTGTTTAGCGTGCTCTCGAATGCCCTGGACAACGCCATCGTCGCCGCGAGCGCCGCTCCCCAGGGCAAACGATTCGTCGATCTGGACCTGCGCTACGAAGACGGGCAGCTGCTGCTTTTGGTCTCTAACACGTTTGACCGCCCGCCGCGTATGGTTGACGGCATGCCCGTGGCCCAGCACGCCGGCCACGGCTTTGGCACCAAGAGCATTAAGCTTGCCGTGGAGCGCATGAGCGGCAACTGCCAGTTCCGCATTAACGGCGACCGATTTGAGCTGCGCGCTGTGATGTAGGGGCGCGACACTGGACTCGTGGCGCGACTCAACCGCCCGGGTCGCCTTGCCGGCGCAAGCCCGCTACAGCGGCGCGGCCGCCGGGGTCAGCTGCTTAATGTAGGCCCACATGCGCTGCTTGGCCGCCTTGTCGGTGAGTGCCGCCTCAAAGCCGTCGAGCGCGAGTACGCGACGTCCCTGCACGTGGGCGACCAGGCCGGGCTTGAGCATGGCGGTGTCAAAGTCGTCGATCGCCACGAGCATGTCGGCGTAGGTTTCGCGCATGACATCGGCCGCGCTGTTGTCCAGCAGCAGCACTGCCTCGGGGTCCAGGGCCTCCAGCGCCTCGCGGAACAGGTCGCACGGCAGGGCCTCGCCCACCGCGACCGTCCCATTGCCCGCGCCGGAAACGCTTGCCAGCGCGCAGAAATCCTCGGGCGCATAACCGATGGCCCCGAGCGCCTTACGCAGCGCCGCGCCATCCGCGCCTGCGGCAAGCTCGCCGCCCGAGCGCTCGGCCTCATCCAAATCGCCTTTTACCAGCACAATCGGCGAGCACGCGTTGCCTGCGATGCGCACGCCACGACCCGCAAGCGATGCGAGCTCCTGCTCGGCCGCCTGGGCGATGGCTTCTTTTTTCTGGCTTTGTGACATAGGTATGCGCTCTCCAATCGTTTGCGTGCCCACCATTATTTGACACTCCCCATGGCTAAAGCCAGGGGATTCTTGCTTCACCGAGAATTGCCTAGACTGCGCATGCAGCCGTAGGTCTTACGCCCTCTCCACAAGCGTTTGCGGCGTCTGCCGCGGTTCCCGCATGCCCTGCGGTACCTTCCAGGATTCTCCTTCCCTCGCGGGCGATGTTGACGGCGGCGTTCAGGTCGCGGTCGTGACGCATGCCGCACGCGGGGCAGTCCCATACCCGTTCGGCCAGCGTCAGTCCCCTGTAGACGTAACCGCATGCGGAACACGTCTTGCTGGACGGATAGAACCTGCCCACCCTTACGAAGCCGCGCCCCGACCATGCGCATTTGTACTCGAGCTGGCGCGCCAGCTCCGACATGGCGGCATCGCCCACGGCCTTGGCGAGGCGGCGGTTCCTCTGCATGCCCCTGACGTTCAGGTCCTCGACCGCGATGTTTTGGCTTTCTCCCACCGCATGCGTCGTGAACTTCTGCAGGGCGTCCTTCCGCCGGTTGGCAACCTTCTCGTGCGCCCGCGCGACCCTGACACGCTGCCTGGCGCGATTTGCGGAGCCCTTCCGCTTGCGCGAGAGCCGCCGCTGCTCCCGCGCCAGCCTCCTCTCGCTCCTTTGCAGGTTTTTGGGGTTGGGCAGGCGCTCCCCCGTGGAGCAGGTGGCTATGTCGTGTATTCCCGCATCGACTCCCAGGAACCCGACGGTCGGGGCCGGCGCGTCCGTGGCGGGGACGTCCGCGCAGCATATCGCCACGTAGTACTTGCCGCTCGGCACCTGCTTGACCGTCGCGGACAGGACGCGCCCCTCCACGGGACGGCTCACCCGCGCCCTGACGGTCCCCAGCTTTGGCAGCCTCACGTGCCTGGCGTCGATTATCCCGACGCCGTTCGTGCGGTAGCTCTTCCTCCCCGCGCGTTTGGACTTGAACTTCGGAAAGCCCACCTTGCCTGGTGCGCGGAAGAAGTTCTTAAATGCCTTGTCCAGGTCGCGCAGGGACTGCTGCAGTGCCATGGAGTCCACCTCGGAGAGCCACGGCGCGTCCGCCCTCTTCCAGGCGGGGATCTGGGTGATGTAGGAGTTGATGTGCCTCGATTTGCCCGTCCGCGCGTACTCGTCCCGCCTCATCGCCAGCACCCTGTTGTAGACCCAGCGGCAGCAGCCGAAGGTCTTCTGCAGGAGGGCCTCCTGCTCGGCGCTCGGGTATATGCGGTACTCGAAGGTCTTGTCCATGGCCCTCACGCGTTCCTCTGGTCCTCGATATACTGCCTGACGGCCTCGGGCGTCGCCCCGCCGACGGTCGAGACGAAGTAGCTGTTCGTCCAGAGCGTCGGCAGCTTGCGCTTCAGCTGCGGGAACTCGGCGCGCAGGTCGTGGCTGGTCCTGCCCTTGATGCGCTTCACGGCCCGGTGGATGCCGAACTGGGGGTCGACTGAGACGAGCATGTGCACGCGGTCGGGCATGACCTTGATTTCCCTTATCTCGAAATCGAGTTCCTCCGCGACCTCGTGCGCGATCTCCTCGAAGCGGGAGCCGATGCCGTCCACGAGCACCTTCCTGCGGTATTTCGGGCAGAAGACCACATGGTAGTCGCAGTCCCAGACTATGTTGTCGTTGCTCCTGTATCTATCCATGAAAACAGTATACCACTTGCAGCCGTATATGTATATCGGCTGACGCCGATGCGCCTTATATCCCCATATCTGAAGAAAGGGGTTTTGCGGCGCTTTTGATAAAAGAGCCGCCTGCGAGTGGTTGCTTTGCGGGCGGCTGGGTATAAGCACGGTCGTACTGAGTTTTACGCGGCTGAGCCGCGTCACATTATGGAGGTCACCATGGCTGACATTAAGCAGATTACCCCCGAGAACTTCGATTCCATCGTTAACGGCAGCCTGCCCGTGCTGGTCGATTTTTGGGCACCGTGGTGCGGGCCCTGCCGCTCCCTCTCGCCCATCGTTGACGAGGTTGCCGATGAGCTGGCGGGCAAGCTCGCCGTTGCCAAGTGCAACGTCGACGACAACCAGGACCTGGCCATGAAGTATGGCGTCATGAGCATCCCCACGCTGATTGTGTTTAAGAACGGCGAGGAGATTGACCGCTCAGTTGGCGCTCTGCCCAAGGCGAGGCTGCAGGCGCTGCTGGAAAAGCATCTGTAATACGCTTGTTACTTACCCGCCGTCTATGAGCGCTTTTGCACCGCTCGCCGGAC
>JAIHVJ010000160.1 GCA_022720335.1 Collinsella sp. | reverse complement strand
AGTGGTTGAATGCGGCGGTCTCGAAAACCGTTTGGCCTGTATAAGGTCACGAGGGTTCGAATCCCTCCTCCTCCGCCATTTTGGTTGAGAAAGCTCCCAGCAACGGGAGCTTTTTTGTTATCGGATCCCCTCTCGGCCGCACATCCCAACCAAACATGTACATCACCCTTCAAAAACGACATTTTTTGACATTTTTGGAGGCTGACGTACATGTTTTGGACCCCCGGCATTCCAGCAACGCCACGCCCACACCTGCCCCCGACCGTTTGCCGAGGAATGGGGTCGCGATGCCCAACAACCATGTACTATGTACGGGCATTGTCTAAACCCATAACCCAAAGGACTCTATCTTGCCCGTCGTCGCCGCTTTGACCGTTACCGCACACGCCTCGGACGCCATGGTCGCCATCCCGTTTTGGCTCGAGATGTTCGCCGTTGTCGCGGCCTCGATCTCGGGCGTGTTGGTCGCGCGCGAGCACAAGCTCGACCTGGTGGGCGCAGTCGCGCTTGCTGTGGTTTGCGGCCTGGGCGGCGGTCTTTTGCGCGACATGACGCTCCAGGTGGGCAACGTCTACATTCTCAACCAGCCCATGGCCCTGCCGCTCTCCATTGCCACGGCGGCTATCATCTACATCTTCCCGGCAATCGTCGATAAGCCCGACAAGCTCATTCCCCTGCTCGACATCATCTCGGTCGGCATCTACGCCGCCACCGGTGCGGACAAGGCCCTGGTCTACGGATTTGCGCCGGCGGTTTGCATCATGATGGGCTTTTTCACCGCAGTGGGCGGTGGCATGCTGCGCGACGGCTTTATGGGCGTGGTGCCAGGCATTTTCCAGCGCACCAACTTCTACGCCATCGCGGCCATCGCCGGATCGGCAAGTTACGTGTGCCTTGTCATGAGCGGCCTTGTCACCAACGTTACCGCGCTCATCGTGTGCGTCGCGGTGACCATGGGACTGCGCTGGCTTTCGCTGCGCTTTGACATCAAAAGCCCTACCGAGGAAGACATCGCCCGCTTTTTGCATCGTAAAAAGTAGTTGGCGTGGCCTTTTACCTCGAAATGCAACCGAGAGGTTCTTTTAGAGCGCCCACGCGTTGGGTACCCTGTTAGGTATATGTCGAGCACCTAACGAAGGATTCACTATGCCTTGCAATCAAATCCCACCGACGCGCCGTCACAAAGCACGGAGTCATCTCTTTGTCGCCCTCGCCCTTATCGCGCTGGCACTTGCCGCCCTTCCCGCCGCAGCTTTTGCCGGCACGGATACCGCAGGCAATGTTCTTGCGACCGACAACGACTCCAATCCGTCCGGTGTTGAGGGCGACCTGTATTGGGCCGGTCAGAACCTCAACCTCGATGACGCCTCCATCGACCGCGACATTATCGCCGCCGGCGATTCGCTTTCGATTCACGACTGCACGGTGGGCGGTGCCGTTCGCCTGGCTGCACGCACCATCGATATCGCCCAGACCACGGTTGCTGGCAGCGTAACCGTCGCGGGACAGCATGTCGTCCTCAACACCGATAGCACCGCCAGCTGCTTCTACGCAGCGGGCGAGACGGTTGCCCTGCGCGGCTCCGTCAAGTCGGCAGCGCTCGCAGGCGACACGGTGACCATCGATGGCACGGTCGATGGCGATGTTGAGGTTTGGGCCGACAAGCTCATCCTGGGCAAGAACGCCCGTATCTCCGGCACCGTGAACGCGCATGTTTCCGAGGATCCCGAGCGCGCCTCGGGAGCCGAGGTCGGCGCACTCAAGATCGACCGCACCGAGAACGAGGACACCTCCACCGTCAACGATGTCATCGGCGGCATCGTCGCCGGGGCGCTTTCCACCTGCTTTGTCGCTTTGCTGCTCGAGCTCGTCTTTCCGCGTGCAACCGCCAGCGCCGCCGGAATGCTCCACCAGCGCCCCACGCCGCTGTGGGTGAGTGGTCTTCTGGGCACGGTAGCCATCGTCCCCGCCATCCTGCTGTTGATTATCTCTATTGCCGGCCTGTCGCTTGCCGGAGCCCTCATGTGCGGCGTTATCGGTATCGCGCTCGTCTCTGCGGCCTTCTCGGGTTGTGCCATCGCGCGTATGGTCGGACACAGCCAGAACCGCTACGTCATGGCAGCCGTCGGCGGCATAATCGCGGGCGTGCTCACGGCAATCCCTCTCGTAGGCAACTTCATCAGCGGCGTAGCCTTCGTCTTCACGCTCGGCTACATCATCCAGATCATCTGGCGCAACGCCCACCTCAAACCGCAGCAGCCGGCCAACACGCCAGGACTCCCCACCGCTTAAGCTGGCCAAACCACCACAATGGGGACAGGCACCTTTGTGGTGGTGCAAACTAACCTGACCCCCTTGCACCAAAAAGGGCGCCGACCATTACGGTCGACGCCCTTTCTTGTTAGACGCTATAAAGCTCAGCGCTTATTTGTTGACCTGACCGGCGCGGACGGCGGCCTTCTTGCGGTCGGTGGCATTGAGCAGACGCTTGCGCAGGCGAATATTCTTGGGAGTGATCTCCACCAGCTCGTCATCGGCGATGTACTCCAGCGCCTCCTCCAGCGAGAAGGTGCGGGGCGGCACCAGCTGCACGGAAATATCGGAGGTCGAGGAACGCTGGTTGCCCAGGTTCTTGGTACGGGCGATGTTGACGACCATGTCGCCGGCCTTGCTGCGCTCTCCCACGATCATGCCCTCGTAGCACTCGGTGCCCGGCTCAACAAACAGCTGGCCGCGCTCCTGCAGCGTGCCCAGGGCATAGGCAACGGCCTTCTCGGTGGTCATGGAGATCATGGCACCGTTTTGACGGTTGCCGATCTCGCCGGCGTAGGGACCGTACTCCAGGAAGGTGTGGTAGAACACGCCCTCGCCGTGGGTGACGTTCATGATGCGGTTCTTAAGGCCCATGATGCCACGCGTCGGGATCTTAAACTCAAGGTGCGTCACGATGCCCGAGGTATCCATGCTCGTCATGATGCCACCGGAGGTGCCGAAGACCTCAACGACCTTGCCCGAGTACTCGTCCGGGCACTCGACGACGGCCTGCTCGACAGGCTCCATCTTGTTGCCGTTCTCGTCCTTCTTAAACAGAACGCGGGGACGGCCGACCTGGAACTCAAAGCCCTCGCGGCGCATAGACTCCATCAGAACGGACAGGTGCAGAATGCCGCGGCCAGAGACCTCGACGCCGCTCTTGTCCTCGAGCTCCTCGATCTTCATGGTCACGTTGTTCTCGGCCTCGTTGAACAGGCGCTCCTTGAGCTGACGGGCGCCCACGATGTCGCCGTCGCGACCGACGAGCGGGGAAGTCGAAGCCTCAAAGACGATGGACAGGGTCGGCGGGTCGATCTCGATGGGCTCGAGCTCAACGGGGTTCTCGGGGTCGGTGTAGACATCGCCGATATCGGTGCGGTCGATACCCACGACGGCGGCGATGTCGCCGGCGCCGACTTCCTGGCACTCGGTACGGCCCAGGTAGTCGAAGGTAAAGAGCTGCTTGACGGTAGCGGTGGCGCTGGAGCCGTCGTTCTTCACAACCAGGATCTGATCGCCCTGGTGGATGGTGCCGGAGTACACGCGGCCGATGCCGATACGGCCGACGAAGTTGGAGTGGTCGATGGTCACGCACTGCATGGCCAGCGGGGCGTTCTCGTCAACCTCGGGAGCGGGCATGTCGTCGATGATCATATCGAGCAGCGGGTACATGTCCATGTTGCCGTCGTTGGGGTCAAGGCGGGCAAAGCCGTTGACGCCACTGGCGTAGATGACATGCTCCATGGCAAACTCGAGCTGGTCGTCGGTAGCACCCAGATCGGCCATAAGGTCCAGGCAGTCGTTGTAGGCCTTCTCGGGGTTAGCACCCGGACGGTCGATCTTGTTGATGACGATCATGATCTTGAGCCCGGTGTCGATAGCGTGACGCAGCACGAAGCGGGTCTGGGGCATGGGGCCCTCAAAAGCGTCAACCAGCAGCAGGGCGCCGTCGGCCATACGCAGCACGCGCTCGACCTCGCCGCCAAAGTCGGCGTGGCCCGGGGTGTCGATGACGTTGATCTTAACGTCCTTGTACTCGATAGAGATGTTCTTGGCGAGAATCGTAATGCCGCGCTCGCGCTCCTGGTCGTTAGAGTCCAGGACGCGGTCCTCGACCTGCTGGTTAGCACGGAAGGCGTCCGTGGCACGCAGGAGCTTGTCGACCATCGTCGTCTTTTATTTTAGCGATTTTAGATAAGAGGGGTTTCCTCACCTGCAGGTTCAGGGTCGCTCCACATAAAACCATCGCCGGCGCCCATGCCCTCATACAGCACGTATGCCGAAAAACCGCTCTCGAGCGTGGTTTCGAAGAAGCTTACGAGCAGGGCATCGTGATAGCCGCCGTCAATTTCGACGCAGCCGGTATAGCCGATGGCATAGCGAACGATACGGCCCAGCCCCTCGTCCTTAAGGCCCATCTTATGCTCGGAGATAAAGTTGGTTGCGGCCTCGAGGCATGCCTCTTCGCCGTCCTCGTCGAGCGCTGCCAGATAGCGGTTGGAGGCAGCGTCCTCAATCGCCACGACCACGCCCGGGTTCTCGCCCGCGGCCAGGTCATCCAAGAAGGCGCCAATCAGATCGCACACCATGGCGTCGAGCTCGGCGGAGACGTTACCGGCGTCCTGCATATCCTGTGCCATCTTTAGACCTTCCCATCGAGTCCGGCGTCGTTACAGTTCTTGTGCCTCGGCGGCGATCTTGGCGGCAGCGTCGCGGGCGCGCATCATGTCCGCCGCGCGCTTGTCGAGCACCTTGATCTGGCTGGTCAGCATCACCGCATCGACCACGCCCCAGATCACCAAGCCCGTGGAGATCGAAAACCCAAGCGCACCAACTGTACCACGAAGGCGCGAGCAGATTGCCGCGACAAGGGCGGAGATGACAACCATCTTGATATAGGAGCCGCGGCGCTCGCGAAGCGTACGGGCCTGCGTCACATAGGCGATGCGAGCCGCCTCGGATGCCTCCGAGCGCATCCGGGCTTCACGCGCAATGGCAGCCGCCTCGGCCGACATGCTGCCGGCCATCAGCGAACGCTCCGCAACCTGGCCGCCCCGCATTTAGAAATCATCGGGGGAGAGCGTGTGGACGAACTCGTCGAACTTCTCGAACTCCTGCTCGTCGTCGACTTCCTCGGCGTGGGTAGAAACGGTACCCAGGCGATTCATGATGTCGTCCTCCACAAACATGGGGGCATTGCTGCGCACGGCGAGGGCGATGGCGTCGCTGGGGCGGGCGTCGATTTTGTGCTCGCCGCCATCGGCCAGCACGACAATCGTCGCGTAGAACACCGGCGGCTCGGCGCGCGCGATCTCGATGCGCTCGAGCTTGGCGCCCAGAGCGTCAACGGTGTCGAGCAGCAGGTCATGGGTGATCGGGCGCTCGGCGCGACCGCTATCGATACCGCGGCTGATGGCGGCGGCCTCAAACGAACCGGTCTGAATGGAAAGGGAACGCAGCGGCGCGGGCGAATCCGATTTGCCGCTGCGCTCGCGAAGCACGATAAGCGATGGCACGGGACCGGCGGCCATGACGATGGTCTCTATGTCGACACGAACCATGGAACACCTCCGGTACGTAGCGGTTAACGTGCGGCAGGGCTGCCGCATTGAATAGCTATACTACCCAATCTTTCGCCCAGCACACAAAACCAAAATGAGATTTATCACACACAAGAAAAAAGCCCCGAGGCAATGCCCCGGGGCTCTTCACGTTTTTGATGGTGGACCTGACAAGATTCGAACTTGTGACCTCCCGGTTATCAGCCGGACGCTCTAACCAACTGAGCTACAGGTCCATCATGGTGGAGGTTAGGGGGATCGAACCCCTGACCTCAGGCTTGCAAAGCCCGCGCTCTCCCAGCTGAGCTAAACCCCCACGGAAAGAGTAATAAACACCCCAGCGGCGACTCGGCTCTCGCTGGGGTGTTTATTGCGAAAGAAAGTGGTGGACCTGACAAGATTCGAACTTGTGACCTCCCGGTTATCAGCCGGACGCTCTAACCAACTGAGCTACAGGTCCATCGCGCAAGGGATATATTAGACGAGTCGTTACGCGCGCGTCAACAACTTTTTTGAAAAACTTTGGGTGGTGTCGACCCCGGCTGCCCGGCGGCATGTGAAGTCGCCTGCTCGGACAGTCCTGACTCGCGCAGAGAGCACATTAAGTGCTCTCTGGCTCGTGCGGAACTCGCGATCGACTTCGCATGCCGCCGGGCAGCCGGGGTCGACGTGAGGTTCAAAGGTTTTCAAAAAAGCGGTCGGCGCGCAGTGCGCCGACCGCCGATATATGGGGTCTGATATTTTCTACCAGCCAGGGCCTCTTACTCGTCGAGGAGATCTTCTGGCATGTCGTTGCCGTCGCCTAGGTCGACTGGGGCCTCTTCGGTGTCGGCTGTGGCCTCGGTGCCTTCACCTTCGGGCTTCTCTTTGGCCGCTGTCATGCGGGCTACAGCGCAGATGCGGTCGTTGTCGTCCACGGTCATCATCTTGACGCCCTGGGTGGCGCGGCCGGTTTGGCTGATCTCGTCGGTCTTGACGCGAATGACTGTCGCGCCCTCCGTAACGATGAACAGCTCGTGCTGTGGGCCCACCGTCTTCATGGCCGCGAGGTTGCCCTTGCGCTCGGTCATCTGGATGGTGTAGACGCCCTGGCCACCGCGGTTCTGCTCCGGGTAGTCCGCAACCGGCGTGCGCTTGCCGTAGCCGCGCTCGGTGATGACGAACAGGTCGCCGTTGCCGTTGGTGACTTCCATACCCAGAACGCTCACGCCGTCCTTCATGCCGATACCACGCACGCCGCTGGTATCGCGACCGGTGGCGCGCACCTGGTCCTCGGGGAACATGATCGCCTTGCCCGCGGTGGTGGCCATGATGATCTTGTCGCCCTCGCGCACGCGGCGCACGGCGAGCAGCGCGTCGTCGTCCCTCAGGTTGATGGCGATCAGGCCGTCGCGGCGGCTGCGGTCGTAGGCGCTCATCACGGTCTTCTTGACCATGCCGCTCTTGGTGGCAAACATCAGGTACTCGTCGGCAGGGAACTCGCGGCAGCTGATGACGCTCGCGATCTTCTCGCCTTCCTCGAAGGGCAGCAGGTTGACGATCGCGGTGCCGCGCGCCTGGCGCGTGCCGACCGGCAGCTCGTGCACCTTCAGGCGGTAGACCTTGCCCTTGCTCGAGAAGAACAGCACGTACTCGTGCGTGGACGCGATGAACATCTCGTCGATAACGTCGTCCTCTTTGAGGTTGACGCCCGACACGCCCTTGCCGCCGCGCTTCTGGGCGCGATAGGCGGCAACCGGAATACGCTTCACGTAGCCGGTATGGGTGATGGTCACGACCATATCCTCGTCGGCGATGAGGTCCTCCACATCCAGGTCCTTCTCGACCTGGCTGATCTCGGTACGGCGCTTATCGCCGAACTTCTTGGAGATCTCGCGCATCTCCTCCTTGATGACGCCCAGGATCTTCTCCTCGTGCGCCAGCAGGTCCTCGTAGTAGGCGATAGCGCGGCGCAGGCCGTCCAGCTCTTCCTGGATCTTGTCGCGCTCCAGGCCGGTCAGACGGCGCAGCTTCATCTCGAGGATGGCCGTGGTCTGCTCGGGCGTAAAACCAAAGCGCTCAATCAGGCGGCTGCTGGCCTCGGAGTCGGTCTGCGAGGAGCGGATGATGCTGATGACCTCGTCGATATGGTCAAGAGCCATCAGGTAGCCCTCGAGGACATGTGCGCGGGCCTGGGCTTTTTTAAGGTCGAAGCGGGTGCGGCGGGTGACGACGTCGACCTGGTGGTCGATGTAGTGCTGCAGCATCTCGCGCAGGCTCAGGCATTTAGGCACGCCGTTGACGAGCGCCAGGTTGTTGGCGCCAAAGGTCGTCTGCAGCGAGGTGTACTTGTACAGGTTGTTGAGCACGACCTGCGGAATGACGCCCTTCTTGAGCTCGATGACCAGACGGATGCCCTTCTGGTTGGACTCGTCGCGCATGTCCGAGATGCCCTCGATGCGCTTGTCGTTGACGAGCTGGGCGATCTTCTCCTGCAGGGTTCCCTTGTTGACCATGTAGGGAATCTCGGTAAAGACCAGGCGGCTGCGGCCGGTCTTGGTGGACTCCACGTGTGCCTTGGCGCGCACGGTGATGGAGCCGCGGCCGGTCTCGGCGTCGGGGTTGTCGATCAGGTAGCAGGTGGCCTCGATCGCCTCGGTGAGGTTGTGCGGGGCGATGTTGGTGGCCATGCCGACGGCGATGCCCTGGCTGCCGTTGACCAGCAGGTTGGGGAAACGCGCGGGCAGCGCCTGGGGCTCGGCGAGCGACTCGTCGTAGTTGGGCTGCCAGTCGACGGTATCCTTCTGCAGGTCGCGCAGGAGCTCCATGGCGGGCTTCGCCAGGCGGCTCTCGGTATAACGCATAGCCGCCGCGCCGTCGCCGTCGATGTTACCGAAGTTGCCGTGGCCGTCGATGAGCGGCGTGCGCATGGAGAACCACTGCGCCAGGCGGACCATGGCCTCGTAGACCGCGAAGTCACCGTGCGGGTGATACTTACCGATAACTTCGCCGACCGTCCAAGCCGACTTCTTGTGCGGGCGGTTGGGGTAGATGCCGCTCTCGTTCATGGCGTACAGGATGCGGCGGTGCACCGGCTTTAAGCCATCGCGCACGTCCGGCAGGGCGCGCGCCGTGATGACCGACATCGAGTACTCGATGAACGACTGCTTCATCTCGCGGCCGAACTCCGAAATCTGGAGCTGGCCGCCGTTGATGTCCTCACCCGCCGAGGCGCCGCGGTCGACTTCGCCAAAGCTCTCCTCGAGCTCGCCGTCGTCATCCTCTTCCTCGTCCTCGTCGGCATCGGGGTTGTAGGCATCGGGGTCGCCGTCCTCGCCCTGCTCAGCGCGGGCGAGCAGGCGCTTCAGATCATCGGGCATGCCGGCGTCGCCGGCCTCGTCCATACCCTCGTTATTGTTGATATCGTCTGCCACGTTACCTCCTCTTAAGCGTCAAGGAATCTTGCGTCGTGGGCGTGCTTTTCAATATATTCGCGGCGATAGCCGACCTCGGAGCCCATCAGCTCGCGCACGGCGCGGTCCGCCACCACGGCGTCCTCGATCGACACGCGCTGCAGGATGCGGGTCTTGGGATCCATCGTCGTCGAGGCAAGCTGCTTGGGGTCCATCTCGCCCAGGCCCTTGTAGCGCTGGACGGTATAGCCCTTGCGCTTCTTGGTGATCTTGCCGTCCTTGGCCTTGCCGTCCTCGTCGTTATCGTCGGGGTTCAGGCCCAGGCTCTGGATGGTGTCGCGCAGAATCTCGTCTTCGGGCTGGCGGCCGTTGGGATACACGTAGTGAATCTTGTTGCGCACCTTGATGCCAAAGATGGGCGGGCAGGCAACGTAGACATAGCCGGCATCGATCAGCGGACGCATGTACTTGTAGAAGAACGTCAGCAGCAGGATGCGGATGTGCGCACCGTCAACGTCTGCATCGGTCATGATGATGATCTTGTGGTAGCGCGCCTTGGTAATGTCAAAGTCGCCGCCGTCGCCGGCGCTCGTCGTGACGCCGCAGCCAATCGCGGTGATCAGCGACTGGATGGTATCGCTCGAGAACGCGCGATGGTCGCCTACGCGCTCGACGTTCAAAATCTTGCCGCGCAGGGGCAGAATCGCCTGAATGTCTCGGCGACGGCCGTCCTTGGCCGAACCGCCTGCCGAGTCGCCCTCTACGATGAAGAGCTC
>JAIHVJ010000159.1 GCA_022720335.1 Collinsella sp. | reverse complement strand
GTACCGGCTGCGGTGTTGATGGGGTTCTGCATCTTGACGCCGCCGAAATCGACGGCCATGTTCACGGTACCCACTAGAAGACCACCACCTTGGAAGCATCGAACACGGGGCCGCACATGCAAGCACCCTTCATACCGTCGACCGTCTCGACATTGCAGGTGTTGCAGGCGCCAAAGCCACAGCTCATCATGCGCTCGAGGGACACCTCGCAGTACGCACCGGCCTCGGCGGCAGCAGCGGCGACCTTCTTCATCATGACGGCGGGACCGCAGCTGGCGACGTAGTCGTAGCCGCCCTCGCCGAGCAGCTCGGCGGCAGGATCGGTGCAAAAACCGTGCGTGCCGAGCGAGCCGTCGTCGGTGCAAACGTTGACCGTGGCGCCCAGCGCGCGGAACTCATCGATGCCCACGGCCTTGGAAGCGGTGCCAAAACCCAGGCACACGTCGACGGCCACACCCTGCTCGGCAAGCTTGCCGGCAAGGCACAGCACGGGCGGAACACCGATGCCGCCCGCCACGAGCAGCGCCTTCCTGGTGCCCTCGGGAACAAGCCAGCCGCGGCCGCCAGGGCCCAACAGGTTAGAGGTGGAGCCGGGGCCCATCTGGGACAAACGACGGGTATCGTCGCCCACGACGGCGTACCACAGCTCGACGGTGCCGGCCTCGGCGTCGGCGCGGTAGTAGCTCAGGGGCACGCGAAGCAGCGAGGACGCATCACCGGGTACGGCGATGTTCACAAACTGACCGGGCTTGAGCGCACTTGCAAGCTTGGGGGCCGAGATGACGAGCGAGAAGACGCCGTCGGCAATCTCCCGGTTCGAGACGACCTCGAAGTCGTGCATGCGTGCAGTGGAAGGTGTGGGCATAAACGCTCCAATCCCCCATGCGGTTGCATGGTCCAAACGAATAGAAAGCGCGGCACCGCAAGGGCGCCGCGCACAAAAGCGATAAGGCTATGCTAGCAGATGCAGCCGTCGGCAAGCGTCTGTTTACCGCCGACAAATACATCGGTGGCACGACCGGTGAGCGTGCGGCCGGCAAAACCGGAGTTCTCGGCGCGCGACTCGTAACCGTCCTCGCCAACCGTCCAGGTTGCGGAGGGGTCGAACACGGTCAGGTCGGCAACGGATCCCGCCTTGACCTGAACCTGGTCGAGACCCAGGATCTCACGCGGTTTGATGGCCATGAGCTCGACCATGCGGCCCATGCTCATCTTGCCCGTGTTGACCAGCTCGGTGAGCACGAGCGACAGCGAGGTCTCGAGGCCGATCATGCCAAAGGGTGCGAGCTCGAACTCGCGGGCCTTCTCCCACGGGGTGTGCGGAGCGTGATCGGTAACGATCACGTCGACGGTACCGTCGATGACGCCCTGACGAATGGCTTCGGCGTCCTCGTCGGTGCGCAGCGGCGGATTGACCTTGAGCGAGGTGTTGTAGGTCTCGTCCAGGTCGTTCTCGGTCAGGAACATGTGGTGCGGGGTGGCCTCGCAGGTAACCTGAACGCCAGCGGCCTTACCGGCACGCACGATCTCCAGACCATGGGCGGTGGAGATGTGCTGGATGTGCAGCTTGGCGCCGGTCAGCTTGGCGATCTCGATGTCGCGGGCGATCTGGAGCTCCTCGCCGGCAGCCGGCCAACCCTCGAGGGCCAGACGGGTCGAGACCTTGCCCTCGTTGATCTGGCCATGGCCGACCAGGTCCTCGTCCTGGCAGTGGCTCATGAAGACCTTGCCGAACATCTTGCCGTAGTCCATGCAGCGACGGAGCATGCCCGCGCCCTGCACGCCGCGACCGTCATCGGTGAAGGCGACGGCGCCGTGGGCGACCATATCGCCCATCTCGGACATGGCCTCGCCCTTAAGACCGCGGGTCATGGCGCCCGACGGATAGACGCGGCAGTGGCCGACCTCGGCAGCGCGGGACTTGACGAACTCAACGACAGTGCCGTTATCGGTGACGGGATCGGTGTTGGGCATGGCGCACACGCCGGTAAAGCCGCCCTTGGCAGCTGCGCGGGTGCCGCTCTCGATGTCCTCTTTGACCTCGTAGCCGGGCTCGCGAAGGTGAACGTGCATGTCCACCAGGCCGGGGACGAGGTACTTGCCGGAAAGGTCGCGGACCTCGGCCCCCTCGACGGCGAGATTCTCGCCGACCTCGGCGATCTTGTCGCCGTCAATCAGGACGTCAACGACACCGTCAAGCTCGACGGACGGGTCGACGACGTGGGCATTCTTAAGAAGCAAGGCCATTATCGGCACCTCCAAGCAGCAGATACAGGATAGCCATACGCACGCAGATACCGGCGTAGACCTGCTCCAGGATGACGGAGCGTTGCGGGTGGTCGGCCATATAGGAGTCGAACTCGACGCCGCGGTTGATGGGGCCCGGGTGGCAGATGATCGCGTCGGGCTTCATGAGCTTCTCGCGGTCCTTGGTCAGACCGAAGAGCTTGTGGTACTCACGAATGGTCGGGAACGGGGCACCCTCGAGACGCTCCTGCTGCACGCGCAGCATGTAGACGACGTCCAGCTCGGGCAGGACGGAATCGAGGTCGCTCGTCACGTGGTCGCAGCCCAGGACCTCGGGCGCCGGCGGCAGCAGCGTGCCGGGGGCGACGGCGTAGGTCTCGCAGCCCATGATCTTAAGGGCGGGGATCAGCGAGCCGCAGACGCGGGAGTGCGCGATATCGCCGACGACGGCGACCTTCAGACCGTGGAAGTCGCCCTTGTGCTCCCAGATGGTGTACAGGTCGAGCAGGGCCTGCGTGGGATGGTTGTGCTTGCCGTCACCGGCGCAGATGACGCTCGCGGGCGAGTTCTGCGTGACGATGTAGGGAGCACCGGCGTGCTTATCGCGCACGACGATGCAGTCGATCTTGTAGGCGTTGAGGGTCTCGACGGTGTCGACGAGGCTCTCGCCCTTGACCGTGGAGGTCGAGGAGCCGCCAAAGTTGAGGCTGTCGGCCGAAAGACGCTTCTCGGCGAGCTCGAAGGAGCTGCGGGTGCGCGTCGAGGGCTCGTTGAACATGTTGACGATGGTCTTGCCCTTGAGCGTGGGGACCTTCTTGATGGCACGCTCGTTGACCTCGGAGAACGCCTTGGCGGTCTCGAGGATGAGCTTGATATCCTCTTCGGAGTACTCGGTAATGTCGATCAGGTGCTTATGGTTGAACGCCACGGTACTACTCACCTCCCAGCGGCGCGGAGCCCACGTGGGAACCCGGCGCGACGTCGTTAATCTCGACGGCGGTGTGGCCGTCAACTTCCTTCATATATAGGTGTACGTTCTCCTCATGCGACGAGGGAACGTTCTTGCCGACAAAGTCCGGCGAGATGGGGAGCTCACGGTGGCCGCGGTCAACGAGGACAGCCAGCTCAATGCGGCTCGGACGGCCCAAGTCCATGACGGCGTCGAGAGCGGCGCGGATGGTACGGCCCGTATACAGGATGTCGTCCACCAGCACGACGCGCTTGCCGTCGACACTGAAGGGAATGTTGGTAGCGTGGATCGCGGGAGCGAAATTGGTCGCATAGTCATCGCGGTAGAAGCTGATGTCCAGGCTGCCGAGCGGAACATCGACGCCCTCGATCTCCTTGATCTCCTCAGCGAGCTTCTTTGCCAGAAGGTCGCCGCGCGTGACGATGCCGACCAGAGCGAGATCTTCACAGCCCTCGTTGCGCTCGAGAATCTCGTGCGCGATGCGGGTCATCGCTCGATTGACGGCGGTCTCGTCCATGATGACCGCCTTGGGGGAAGTCGTGCCCATCGATCTCCTTCCTCACATGTCTTGACTGCTGACACAGTCAAAAAAATAGATGCCCGACCGCTCAAAGCGGACCAGACACCCACAGGAAGGGCTGCTCTTTGGCAGCAATGTAATTCCATGTGGGTATCTCGTACCCCTTTAATGGTCACTGGATAGTGTAGCCAACCTCGAGCTTAATTGCGAGCATAAATACAGAGCAATCCGTAAACGGAGCCCAACGGAGCCCAATGCTCAATAAACCTATATATATTTGTGGGACAAGCTTGAAAACGTACGCACGAGCTGGCATAATCCCCTCTGCTGCACGCAAATCGGATCTACGTCCAGGGCCGTGGCGTGGGCACTATCGCCAAAAGAGGAATATCTCTGTGTAGATTACGCACAGGGAGCTGCTTCTGTGCTATAGTTCAGGCTTGTTTGTTAACGCGACATGTTCGTTTGTCGCCCAAGGAGGGTCAGTTATGTCCAAAGTTTGCGAAGTTTGCGGTAAGCACCCCGTTGCCGGTCGCTCCATCAGCCACTCTCACCGCGTCACCAACCGTAAGTTCCGCCCCAACATCCAGCGCGTCTACGTCGTCGTCGATGGTCACCGTCGCAAGATGAACGTTTGCTCCACCTGCCTCAAGTCCGGCAAGGTTGCGCGCTCCTAAATAAGGTCTTACCAACAAGTACCTCGGACTCTCCGGGTCAAAGACCTCGCGTTCACATAGAACTTACCAAAGG
>JAIHVJ010000158.1 GCA_022720335.1 Collinsella sp. | reverse complement strand
GGAGGTCCACGACGGCCAGGTCGATCCCTTCGAGGGCGGCTACTCGGCATACATCCTGCAGCGCGTGGAGCGCGACCGCATGGCCGCCGTCACCGAGGAGCGTCGTCGCAACATGGCACGCAAGGAGCTCGCGTGGCTGAGCCGCGGCGCCCAAGCCCGCTCCACCAAGCCCAAGTTTCGCGTGGATGCCGCTCGCGAGCTGATCGCCGACGTGCCGCCCGTGCGTGACGAGCTGGAGCTCAAGCGCCTGGCCGTGAGCCGCCTGGGCAAGCAGGTCATCGACGTGATCGACGTGGATGCCGGCTATGCGGATACCGATGGCGCGCCCAAGCAGGTGCTCTCCGACGTGACATGGCTTATCGGCGCGGGCGACCGCTATGGTCTTTTGGGCGAGAACGGCGCCGGTAAGTCCACACTGCTCGACGTGATTCAGGGCAAGATCGCGCCCCTGCGCGGCCGCGTGAAGATCGGCCAGACGGTGCGTTTTGGCGTGCTGTCGCAGCAGCTCGAGGAGCTCGAGCCTTACATGGGCGACACGATCCGCGAGGTGCTCAGCAACTATAAGAAGTACTACGTCATCGACGGCAAGGAGACCTCGCCCGAGAAGCTTTGCGAGCGTCTGGGCTTTACGACGCAACAGCTCTGGAGTCGTATCGGCGACCTTTCGGGCGGCCAGCGCCGTCGCCTGTCGCTGCTGCTGACGATCCTGGACGAGCCCAACGTGCTTATCCTGGACGAGCCGGGCAACGATCTGGATACCGACATGCTCGCGATTGTCGAGGACCTGCTCGACGGCTGGCCGGGCACGCTGATCCTGGTGACGCACGACCGTTTCCTCATGGAGCGCGTGACCGACCAGCAGTGGGCGCTGCTCGATGGCCATCTGACGCATATGCCCGGCGGCGTCGACCAATACCTGCGCCTGTGCAACGCCACCGCCGAGGGCGAGCCCGTGGGCGCGCCGAGCGCCAAGTCCGGCACGTTCGACACCGGCGCCGCAGCGGTTGCGGCCGAAAAACCCAAGACGAGCGGGCAGCCCAACGGTCTTTCCAACGCCGAGCGCCAGAAGCTCCGCCGCGAGGTGAGCTCGCTTGAGCGCAAGATGGAGACACAGCGCGCTCGCGTGGAGGAGGCCGAGGCTGCCATGGCCCAGGTCGATCCCACCAACTACACGGCGCTCGGCGAGCGGCAGGCAAAGATCGACGAGGCCCATGCCGCCATGGACGAGCTGGAGATTGCGTGGCTCGAGGCGAGCGAAAAGCTCGAGGGCGAGGAGTAGACGAGGATGATCAAGGCCGCATTTTTCGATATCGACGGCACGCTACTGAGCTTTAAGACCCACCGGATTCCGGCGTCGGCGCAGCAGGTGCTCGACAGCTTTCACGAGCAGGGGATTGCGTGCGTGATCGCCACGGGTCGCCCGACCTACCAGATGCCGGACTGGCTGTTCGACTTGGGCTGGGATGCGTACATTACGCTCTCGGGCCAGCACTGCTTTGATGCCGAGGGGGTTTATCGCAGCTGTGACTCGCTGTGCATGCAGGGCGAGAACTCGTTTGTGAACCGCCTGTCCGAGCGCGTGGTGACGGCCGGTAGCAACGCGGGAATCGTCTACCACGAGGAGCCGTTTGAGCACGCATTTGACGCGCCGGTTTACCAGTTTTGCGCCTTTGTGGATCCGGCTGACGAGCATATTGTGACCGATGCGGTGTCGCATTCGCTCACTACGCGCTGGTGCGATCTGTTCTGCGACATTATTCCCGCTAACGGCGGCAAGGACCTGGGCGTGGCGGCGACGCTGGAGCGCCTGGGCATCGATGCGAGCGAGGCGATCGCCTTTGGCGACGGCGAGAACGACCTTTCGATGTTCTCGGCCGTGGGCACAAGTGGCACGTTTTGTGAAACACGGCTAACTTTTAGGCAAAGTAGTAAGACATGGGCAACTTTTGCGGTAAAGTAAGCCAAGGAAAGTATCCAAAGGCTAACTAACAATCATCGCGAAAGGCGGCCCATGGCCCTACGTGAATCTGGAGAAGACTATCTCGAATCTATTTATGTGCTCTCGAAGCACCAAGGCATCGTTCGATCGATTGACGTTGCCGAATACCTGGGCGTAACCAAGGCAAGTGTCTCCAAGGCCATGGCGACCTTGGAGAGCAACGGCTACGTGGAGATGGGCAAACGCGATGTGCATCTGACGGAACGCGGTCTTGAGGTTGCCCGTCAAATGTGGGAGCGCCATTGCTTTTTTGTGGGGCTGCTAGAGGACGCCGGCGTAGCACCCGAGGTTGCCTCGCAAGAGGGCTGCCACATGGAGCATTGCCTGAGCGAGGAAAGCTTCGAGAGGCTAAGGGCGATGCTCGCCAGGGAAGAGACGTCGAACTCAACAACGGAATCCTAACAGGTCCCCGGTAGCGCGGAGTTCACGCAAAGCGCGAACCAGCGAGCGGGACCAGCGGCCCTTTCGGCCAAGTCCATTTCAGCAAAGGAACCCCGCCAGCAAGCGATGCCCAAGAACTGCCAGCTACGTCGCCGCAGGCCGGGGCCGGGCTTGGTTTTGAAAACACTCCGCAGCGCGAGGTCCGCCTTTCCGTTGCTCCGCAGGAGCAGGAAAGACGGACCTCATGCGCGAGGACGTTTTCAAAACCAAGCCCGGCCCCGGTCGGAGGGATCACGAGTGCTACAGGTTCTTGACACCCATCGCGCGCATGGCGTTCAGAATGGCGATGATCGCCACGCCCACGTCGCCAAAGACGGCAAGCCACATATTGGCGATGCCGAGCGCCGCCAGCACCAAAATCAGCAGCTTAATCCCCAGCGCGAAGATGATATTCTGCCAGACAATCGTCATGGTCTTGCGCGCCACGCGGATCGCGCGGGAGATGTTGGACGGCTTGTCATCCATCAGCACGACATCCGCCGCCTCAATCGCAGCGTCGGAGCCCATGGCGCCCATGGCAATGCCCACATCGGCGCGCGTAAGCACAGGCGCATCGTTGATGCCGTCGCCGACAAAGGCGAGCTTGCCCTTACCGCTTTCGGCCGCGAGCAGCGCTTCAACACGCTCGACCTTGTCGCCCGGCAGCAGCTGCGCATGGAACTCGTCGAGGCCGAGCTGCTTGGCCACCGCAGCAGTCACTTCCTCGCGGTCGCCCGTGAGCATAACGGTGCGCTTGACGCCGGCGGCGTGCAGGTCGCGGATCGTCTGCTCGGCATCGGCCTTAACGGTGTCTGCAACCACGATGTGGCCGGCGTACACGCCGTCAACGAGCACATGCAGAATCGTTCCAACGACCTCGCAATCGGGCGCTTCAACGCCGGCCGTGGCGAGCATCTTTGCGTTGCCAACGACGACATGCTTGCCGTCGATGGTTGCCGTCACGCCGTGGCCCGCGTCGTTGGCGGAGTCGCTCACGCGCTTGGGGTCGACTTCGCCCTGGTAGGCGACGCGCACGGACTGCGCGATGGGGTGATCAGAGAACGACTCCGCAAGGGCTGCGACCTCAAGCAACGACTGCTCGGTATAGCCAGCCTCGGGGTGCACCGCGACCACCGAGAACGTGCCGTTGGTGAGGGTGCCTGTCTTGTCAAAGACGACGGTGTCCACGTCCGCGAGCGTCTCGAGGTAGTTGGAGCCCTTGATGAGAACGCCCAGCTTGGATGCGCCGCCGATGCCGCCAAAGAAGCTCAACGGTACGCTGATCACGAGCGCGCACGGGCAGCTGACGACCAGGAAGGTCAGACCGCGCAGAATCCAGTCGGACCAGGCACCGGTGACCAGGCCGCCGCCGAGCGCGAGCACCGCAGCGGCGCCGGTGACGGCGGGGGTGTAGACGCGGGCAAAGCGCGTGATGAAGTTCTCGGTGCGCGCCTTCTTTTCGCTGGCATTCTCCACGAGCTCCAGGACGCGCGCGACGGTGGACTCGCCAAAGGGCTTGGTGGTGTGCACGTGGATGAGGCCCGTCATGTTGATGCAGCCGCTGATGATATCGTCGCCGGACTTGGCGGGGCGGGGGACTGACTCGCCCGTGAGCGCGGCGGTGTCGAGCTGGGTTTCGCCCTCGACGATGACGCCGTCGATAGGCACGCGCTCGCCGGGTTTGACCACGATCACGGTGCCGACGGCGATGTCATCGGGGAAGACCTGCTCGAGTGTGCCATCGGGTTGCTCGACGTTAGCGTAGTCGGGCGCGATGTCCATCATGGCGCTGATCGACTTGCGGCTCTTGCCCACGGCGTATGCCTGGAACAGCTCGCCGACCTGGTAGAACAGCATGACGGCGGCGCCTTCGGCCATGTGCGGGTCGGTATCGGGGAAGAGCACCATGGCAAACGCGCCGATGGTCGCGACTGCCATGAGGAAGCTCTCGTCGAAGGCTTTGCCGCGGCGGATGTTGTTGAACGCCTTCTGGAGCACGTCGTAGCC
Organism: Collinsella sp.; assembly: GCA_022720335.1. GTDB lineage: Bacteria > Actinomycetota > Coriobacteriia > Coriobacteriales > Coriobacteriaceae > Collinsella. The sequence goes on along the minus strand of JAIHVJ010000158.1, from coordinate 1,964 downwards.
GGCAATTAGGAACGGCACCAGGAACAGCACGAAGCTGGCGTAGATGTCACCCGGGGTACCGAATGCGGCGGTAAGGGCACCGAGTTCGTCGAGGGCATACACCACCGCAAAAATGCCCAGTGCTACCAGGATGCGGTTGCGCTTATGCTCGAGTGATTCTTTTTTCTTGCGCTTCTTCTTTTTCTTTTTGGGGTCGGCGGTGGCCATGACTCGTATCCTCCCATTTGAATGTATGAACACTCGCTCATACAATTTCGCGAGCAAAGGCCGCGGCAAGCGCGGCCATGCAGGTTGGCGTAAACCTGGGCTAGAGAATGATCTCGCAGTCCGGCTCGGCGTCGGCCGTAAACTCTACAACGCGGTTGAGCACCTCGTCGAACTCGGCGTCATCGGCCTCGAGCGTCAACTTCTGGGTCATAAAGTTGACGGACACGGATTTGACGCCCTCGAGCTTGGCCAGCTCGTCCTGAAGCTCACGCGCGCAGTTGGCGCAGTCGATCTCGTCGAGTTTAAACTGCTTTTTCATGGTGGGTTCCTTTCCCTGTTTTGCGGCTTGGGTGCAGACCGCGCTGGTACCGTGGTTGGTTGCTATTCGCAGATATGGCTCATGCCCTGATTGAGCATGGTGTAGACATGATCGTCGGCAAGCGAGTAGAGGATGTTGCGGCCGTCACGGCGGAATTTGACCAGGTGCGACTGCTTAAGGGTGCGCAGCTGGTGCGACACTGCCGACTGCGAGGTTGCGGTCGCCTCGGCGATGTCGGCTACGCAGAGCTCGCGGCCCATGAGGGCATAGAGAATCTTGATGCGCGTGGTGTCGCTGAAGACCTTGAACAGATCAGCCAGGTCGTACAGCAACTCCTCGTCGGGTAGGTCCTCGGGCGAGCAGGTGGTGGGAACGACGGGTTCGGCGGCTTCGCTGCTGTACTTTGCTTCATCAGCGTGGTCACTCATTGCAATATCCTTTCATATGAACATGCGCTCATATAATGTAATTCCGATTATATGAGCGCATGTTCATATGTCAATGCTATTTGTGGCGTTATTTGATAATTGCTTGCCGCCGGAGTGGGTTTTTTCTAGTTGCGCATGGCTCGGTTCATCGTCCATCTGCAAAAATCGAGTTGCGCGGTCGATAGGCTATTCGCGGGTCCCCTGAAAGTGCGTTTTTGGATATTTTTGATGCAATATCTGGTCACTAATGCAATAAATTGTTCAATCTTTATATTTTAAGCGCGCTGTTCCAGTATTTGGAGAGCTGGCTCGAGCCATTTGAGGACGAGTTGCGCGCTACTGTTACCGCGCAACTCGAAAAATGCAGTCGCGCAAATGCGGAAACAGGTTTTAGAACAGCAGACCCTCGATCAAATCGATGATCATGTCGTCTTCTGTGCGTGGGCCGACGGATTTCGCGTGCGGGCTAGCATCGTCAACCAGGTTAATCTCCTCAGCTAGTTCGCCAACATGCTGCATGTCATCGGGTTCGGGGATCTCGTTGATGCTCGGGTCGTCAACCTGCGGATACTGGCTCGCGATTTCTTGCTCTGTTGCCTGCGCCTCTCTGCGCTCTTTGAGGATTCGGCGACCATATTCGAAGTACCGCCGCAAGACAAATTGGCGAAGATCCTCCTGGAGGGCTGGGAAGTCATCCGGGAGACGCCCAGGGCAGATCTTCTCGCGAATGCGAATCGCTTCCATAACCCGTCTAAAGGCGGACTGTTTGAAAAACGAATGGCGGCTGATGGTGATAACGGCATACCCCATGTTTCGGAGCGTGTTTCGACGCTCCTCATCAATCGCCTGTTGCCCGGGCTCATCATGGAAAAATCCGTTGTACTCGATGTCGGTCATCGATTTTTCGAGCAGGGTAGTGTCGAGAAAGTTGGTGTAGCGCCCGATCCGAAGTGAGTCGGCCCGGCGTACTGGAATCTGGAATACGGTTGATATCCTATGCCGCCTCGACC
>JAIHVJ010000157.1 GCA_022720335.1 Collinsella sp. | reverse complement strand
ATCCTGATCAACTGCGCTGGCGTCATCAGCACCAAGAAGTTCGACGAGATCGACGACACCGAGTGGCGCCGTACCATCGACATCAACCTCAACGGCACCTTTACCATGATGAACGCCGTGTACCCGCACTTTAAGGCTGCCCATGCCGGCACTATCGTCAACGTGAGCTCTGTTGCTGGCAAGATCGGCGGCGGCCTGCTCGGCACCGCGGCTTACGCGAGCTCCAAGGCCGGTGTTAACGGTCTAACCAAGGCAGTCGCCAAGGAGGGCGGTAGGTTCGGCGTTCGCTGCAACGCTGTGTGCCCGTCGCTCACGTTGACCGATATGACCTCGATTCTCTCTGACGAGAACTCTCAGCGCATCATCAACGGTATTCCTCTGGGCCGTGCCGCCCAGGCCAGCGAGCCTGCGCAGATGGTGCTCTTCTTTGCCTCCGACCTCGCCAGCTTCGTGAACGGCGAGATCGGTGACTGCGACGGTGGCATCGTTCTGGACGGGTAATGCCCCGCGACGTTAATTCGGCGACGGCTCCTGCGACTCGGGACCGTCGCCTTCTTTCTGGCACAGGAGCGTGCGACCGCGTGCCACACGCATCAAAAGGAGATATAAATGAGTGAATCGACTGTGGTGGAGGCGCCGGCGGCAAAGGAGCCGTTCTTTAAGATGTCCTCCATCCCGGGTGCCAATATTTTGGTGCCGCTTCTGCTGGGCTGCCTGCTCAACACGCTATTCCCCGATCTGTTCAAAACGCTCGGCAGCTTTACGCTTGGCATGACCCAGCAGGGTGCAGGCCCGCTCGTGGGCGCTTTTTTGCTTATCGTCGGTACGACGATTTCGTTTAAGAGTGCTCCTGCCGCCGCTGCCCGCGGTGCCATCATCATCGCCGTCAAGCAAATCGTGGTCGTTGCCGTGTCGCTGCTCATCCTTTATGTGTTCAACGACAACCTGTTTGGCATCTCTGCCATGGTGATGCTGGCGGCTTGCACCGGCGCCAACAACGCTATGTACGCTGGTCTGATGGGCACCATGGGCAATGAGGCCGAGCGTGGCGCTGTCGCAATCACCACGCTCGTTGTCGGCCCTCCGGTCACGATGATCGTGCTCGGCGCTGCCGGCCAGGCTCCGATCGGCTGGTCGCTCGTGGGTGCCATCCTGCCGATCGTCGTCGGCATTATTCTGGGCAACGTCTTCCCCAGCTTTAAGAAGATGATGGCACCGGCACTTTCCGCCGTCATCGTGCTCGTCTTCTTTGCCATGGGCTCGACCATGACCTTTGGCCAGCTCATTAATGGCGGTCTTCCCGGTATTCTGCTCGGCGTGATCTGCTCGGTGATCTTTGCAATTCCCGTCATCGCGGTCGACAAGCTCACGGGCGGCACGGGTGTCGCAGGTGCGGCCATTTCGAGCTGCGCCGGAGCCAATGTGGCTACGCCTGCTGCCATGGCAAGCGTCAACGGGGCCATGTACGGTGGCGCCGTGCTCGCGACGGCTACGGCACAGGTTGCTGCCTGCGCAATCGTGACGGCTATATTGACCCCGCTGGTCACCAGCTGGTGCTACAAGCATTTTGAGGGCCAGCAGAGCAACAGCAAGGCAACGACCGACAAGGCTTCCGCAGCCGCCTAATGCCAAACGGCAATCAAAGCTAAATAACTAGCCACGCCATAGGGCGGCCCCGGGGGAAATCCCGTGGCCGCCCTTCAGTTTCTGAAAGGTCTCTGGGGTACTTTACCCTGATAAAGCTGACATAACAGCTAGAGTGAACGTCGTACAAAGGCAAGGAAAAATACCAAACAAATCGGTGAACGGTAGTTGTTCGCGCTCGCATTTCCTGCGGATTTGTTAAAAACGCCCTAATGGTATAAAAAAAGAAACATATAACAGCCCTGATGAAGGGGGTAGCTATGTTATCCTTCTCAAACGGGTGAAATCTTGGGTTTTGGGTTGCAGTTCCAAGGTGGACAAACGTTTTTCCCTGTACCAACGTGTGGTGAAGAACGGAAGAAGCCGGTAGTGCAAGCCGATAATTCAAGAATTCAATAAGCAGCGGTGTGAGAGAGCGCCGCATTACACGTAACTAGGAGCGTGGTTACACAATGCAGGAGGCATGGGAAGGCTTCAAGGAAGGCATCTGGACGGGAGAGGTTGACGTCCGAGACTTCATCCAGAAGAACTACACCCCCTACGAGGGCGACGAGTCGTTCCTCGCCGGCCCGACCGAGCGTACCAAGGAGCTGTGGGGCGAGGTTCTCGACCTGCTGCTTAAGGAGCGCGAGCAGGGCGGTGTCCTCGATATGGACACCAAGACCGTCACGGGTATCGTGAGCCACCCCGCTGGCTACATCGATAACGCCCACCGCGAGAAGGAGACCATCGTCGGCCTCCAGACCGACAAGCCGCTCAAGCGCGCGCTGCACGTCAACGGCGGTATCCGCATCGCTTGCCAGGCTGCCAGCCAGCACGGCTATAAGGTCGACGAGAACGTTGTCGAGCGCTACACCTTCGAGCGCAAGACCCACAACGCCGGCGTCTTCGATGTCTACACCCCCGAGATGCGTGCTTGCCGTTCGGCCCACATCATCACCGGTCTGCCCGATGGCTATGGCCGCGGCCGCATCATCGGCGACTACCGTCGTGTTGCCCTGTACGGCGTCGACTACCTGATCAAGGACAAGGAGGCCCAGAAGGCTTCCACCCCGACGGTCATGACCGCCGACAACATCCGCGACCGTGAGGAGCTGCAGGAGCAGATCCGCGCCCTCGGCGAGCTCAAGATGATGGCCGAGACCTATGGTTTCGATATTTCCAACCCTGCTACCAACACGCAGGAGGCCATCCAGTGGATGTACTTCGCCTACCTCGCTGCCGTCAAGGAGCAGAACGGCGCCGCTATGTCCATCGGCCGTACCTCTACGTTCATCGACATCTACGCTGAGCGCGACCTTGCCAACGGTACCTTCACCGAGGAGCAGATCCAGGAGTTCGTGGATCACTTCATCATGAAGCTCCGCATGGTCAAGTTTGCCCGTACCCCCGAGTACCAGGCCCTGTTTACCGGCGACCCGCAGTGGGTCACCGAGTCCATCGGCGGCATGGGTGTCGACGGCCGTACGCTCGTTACCAAGATGAGCTATCGCTACCTGCACACGCTCGAGAACATGGGCACCAGCCCCGAGCCCAACATGACCGTTCTGTGGTCGACCCGTCTGCCCGAGAACTTCAAGAAGTTCTGTGCCAAGACTTCTGTCGCCAGCTCCTCGATCCAGTACGAGAACGACGACCTCATGCGCGTTTACCACGGCGACGACTACGGCATCGCCTGCTGCGTGTCCTCCATGCGCATCGGCAAGGAGATGCAGTTCTTCGGCGCCCGTGCCAACCTGGCCAAGTGCCTGCTGTACGCACTCAACGGCGGTGTTGACGAGGTCTCCAAGAAGCAGGTCGGCCCCAAGTACCGCGCCGTCGAGGGCGATACGCTCGATTACGACGACGTTGTGGCCAAGTACAACGACATGATGAAGTGGCTCGCTGGCGTGTACGTCAACTCGCTGAACATCATTCACTACATGCACGACAAGTATTGCTACGAGCGCATCCAGATGGCTCTGCACGACAAGCACGTGCATCGCTGGTTCGCTACGGGCATCGCCGGCCTTTCCGTTGTGGCCGACTCTCTGTCCGCCATCAAGTACGCCAAGGTCCACCCCGTCCGTGACGAGAACGGCATCATCGTCGACTTCGAGACCGAGGGCGAGTTCCCCAAGTACGGTAACGACGACGACCGCGTCGACCAGATCGCTCACGACGTTGTGCACCAGTTCATGGAGTACATCCGCATGAACGACACCTACCGCAACTCCGTGCCCACGACCTCGGTTCTGACCATTACCTCCAACGTCGTGTACGGCAAGAAGACCGGTTCCACGCCTGACGGCCGCAAGGCTGGTCAGCCGTTCGCCCCGGGTGCTAACCCCATGCACAAGCGCGATAGCCACGGCGCCATCGCTTCGCTGTCTTCGGTTTCCAAGCTCCCGTTCCGCGATGCTCAGGACGGCATCTCCAACACCTTCTCCATCATCCCGAGTGCTCTCGGCAAGGAGGACCAGGTGTTCTTTGGCGATATCGACCTTGATCAGCTGGGCGAGTAACTATTGTTAGTGCTATACTAACAATAACGATTACTGATTAGCGCGCCGGTTTCGGCCGGCGCCTATCGATCGAAGGAGACACATTATGAAGGTTTCTGAAGTTTCCGAGACTCAGGCCGATAACCTGGTCCACATGCTCGACGCTTATGCCGAGAAGGGTGGCCACCACCTGAACATCAACGTCTTCAACCGTGAGACGCTGCTCGACGCTCAGGCTCACCCCGAGAAGTACCCGCAGCTGACCATCCGCGTTTCCGGCTATGCCGTGAACTTCCACACGCTCACCAAGGAGCAGCAGGACGAGGTCATTTCGCGTACCTTCCACGACAAGTTCTAAAGGGATTTAACTCCTGCAGGGTTACTGGGGCCGGTTTTGGGTTATTTTCCAAAACGTCCTCGGACATGCGAGAAGCCCCCGCTGCGCAC
>JAIHVJ010000156.1 GCA_022720335.1 Collinsella sp. | reverse complement strand
TGGATTAGACACTCACCATTGTCGGCCTAATCCGCGGTCTTTCATGCAGCAGGGGCTCTCAATGTTTTTATGTCCTGCTCATATCGTCTCTGCCGGCAGTTGGGGACATTCCTTAGTCATTGGGGACGCTCTTAAACGACTAGTCTGGGCGGCGGCCGTGTGCTGCTGTCCGCGTGGCGGCGTATAATCGGCGGCAGATGACTTGGACGTTAGGAAACCATGACCGATAGCATGCAGCAGATGGCGCTTGACACGCTCGGCGCCTATTTTGGCTACACCTCGTTTCGCCCGGGGCAGGACCGCATGGTGGATGCGATTCTTGCAGGCCGCGATGCGCTGGGTGTTATGCCCACGGGCGCCGGCAAGTCCATTTGCTACCAGGTGCCCGCGCTCATGCTGCCCGGCATCACCTTTGTGGTGAGTCCGCTGCTGTCGCTTATGGAGGACCAGACCCGTGCGTTGCTCGCGGCGGGTGCGCGACCCAGCTATCTCAACTCCAGCCTTACGCCGGCCCAGCAAAACACTGTGCTCAAGCGGGCGCGCGAGGGCCGCTACCAGCTTATGTACGTGGCGCCCGAGCGCCTACTCGAGCCGCGCTTTTTAGCCTTTGCGCAGGAGGCCGCGGCGGACGGCGGCATCGGCGTACCGCTCGTGGCCATTGACGAGGCTCACTGCGTGAGCCAATGGGGCCAGGATTTTCGCCCCGCTTACCTGCAGATTCATGAGTTCATCGATTCCCTGCCGCAGCGCCCCATCGTGGCGGCCTTTACCGCTACGGCGACCGAGCGTGTGCGCGCGGACATTCAGCAGATGCTCGGCCTGCAGAACCCGGCGACCGTGGTGACGGGTTTTGATCGCAAGAACCTCTACTTTGGTTGCGAGGAGATGGGCGACAAGGCCAAGACCGCGTGGGTGCGCGACTACGTGATCGCGCATTCGAGCGAGAGCGGCATCGTGTATTGCTCGACCCGCAAGACGGTCGACGCACTGGCCGCGGAGCTTGCCGAGGCGCTGGGCCCCAGCGGCATTCGCGTGGGCCGTTATCACGCCGGCATGGGCAACGACGCCCGCCGCCAGAGTCAGCGTGCCTTTATCGATGACGATATCCAGGTGATGGTTGCCACCAACGCCTTTGGTATGGGTATCGACAAGCCTAACGTGCGCTATGTGATCCACAACAACGTGCCCGAGAGCATCGAGGCCTATTACCAAGAGGCGGGTCGCGCCGGCCGTGACGGCGACCCGGCCAGCTGCCACCTGCTGTGGAACGGTAACGATTTTCGCATGCGCCGCTTTTTGATCGACCGCGGCGATGCGGCCGACGAGGCGCTCGACGACGAGCAGCGCGCGTGGGCGCTCCAGAACCGTTATCGCCTGCTCAGCCAGATGGAGGGTTACTGCAATACCACCGGCTGTCTGCGCGAATACATGCTGCGCTACTTTGGCGATGAAGCCGCGGCCGAGCATGCTGCCGCGGCCGGTGCGGGCAGCACCGCCACGGACGAGGCCGAGGGCTGCGGCAACTGCAGCAATTGCCTCACGCAGTTCGAGGTCGAGGACGGCACCGATATGGCCCGCGCCGCCGTGCGTTATGTGGCCACGCGACCCATGTGCTTTGGCAAGTCACTGATCGCCGACGTGCTTCATGGCGGCAACACCGAGCGCATTCGCCAGATGCATCTGGACGAGGACCGCGGCTACGGTGAGCTGTCGAGCGAATCGGTCGGGCGCATCAAGGACATTATCGGCCAGCTGTGCGGCCGCGGCTATCTGGCCACCTCGCAGGGGCAGTACCCGGTCGTGGGGCTGGGCCCGCGTGCCACCGAGATCGAGGACGAGGCGTTCGCCTTTACCGTTAAGCGTCGCGCGTCCAAGCGCAAGGCCTCGGCCCGCGCCCGCCGTGCGGTGGATCTGCTGCGCGAGGAGGCCGAGCTGGATCAGCGCCCGCGCGTGGGCGACGATGCCGAGCTGTTCGAGTGCCTGCGTGCCCTCCGCAAGGAGATCTCGACGGAGCTGGAGATGGCACCGTACATGGTCTTCTCCGACAAGGCTCTGCGCGGTCTGTGCCGCCTACGCCCGCGGACGCGCGAGGAGCTGATCCAGGTCAACGGCATCGGCGAGAAAAAGGCCGAAGCCTTTGGCGAGCAGTTTATGGCGGCGATTGAAGAGTTTGAGTCCGAGCATGCACGGGATGGAGCGTAACGATGGCATTCGACGATAAAACCGAGCGCACTGAGGTATCCGCCGTGCCGCTGTACCAGCAGGTTATGGACGACCTAAAGGGCGAGATCGCGCGCGGCGTGTACGCATCCGGCTCGCGCATTCCTTCCGAGATGGAGCTCGCGAAGTCCTACGGCGTGGGACGCATCACCGTGCGCCGCGCCATCGAGGAGCTGTCGCGCGCGGGGTATCTCAACCGCCAGCAGGGGAGGGGCACGTTTGTGTGTGCGCCCAAGCTCAAGCGCAAGATTGTCCAGAAGGGTGACGTTCAGAGCTTTTCCGAGGGTTGCGCTGCCAACGACATGGTGGCCGGAGCACGCCTGGTGTCGCGCACGGTGGTTGCGGCGACGCGTGAGGACGCGGCGTTTTTTGGTGTGGAACCCGGCTGCGAGCTCATCGTTGTCGAGCGCGTGCGCACGGCCGACGGCATCCCCGTCATGCTCGAGAACAACGCCTTTGTGCTGGCTGATCATCCCTACCTGCAGACGCTGGCCGACGAGGACCTCACCGATAACTCAATCTTTGCGCTCGTTGCCGAGCATTCGGGTCGCGCGCCGCTCAAGTCCGACCCCTGCACCGTGGAGATTGCGCTTGCCGATACTCAGACGGCCCCGCTGCTGGAGGTGCCGGTCGGCGAGCCTCTCTTCTATATGGAGGCCTACTTTACCGACGCCGGCGGGCGCCCTCTACTGCTCGGCCGCCAAAAGATCGTGGGCTCGCGCTACGTCTTCGACATCTAACGTCCACAGATAGAACAATATAGAACAAATTTGCTGAGATGACTTCACGGGCGTTGTTACACGTGCTATAAATAGGACAACATAGAACGACAGCAGGTATGAGCTGTCGTCGTTCAAAGCCGCCCCACAAGGAGGAGCATCAGCATGAACGCACATGATCTGGTTCAGGAAATCATCGAGCGCAAGGGCAAGGTCGAGAACGTCTTTTGGATCGCCTGTGGCGGTTCGATGATCGACCTCATGCCGGCTAACGAACTGCTCAAGCGCGAGGCCACCACGTTTACCTCGACGGTCTATACGGCGCGCGAGTTTTGCCTGATGGCTCCCAAGAGTCTTGGCGAGAAGTCGCTCGTCATCGCCTGCAGCCACAGCGGCAACACGCAGGAGGTCGTCGACGGCTGCGAGATGGCGCTGACCGCCGGTGCCGAAGTCGTTGCCCTCACCGACTGCGAGGGCTCAAAGATCGACAACGGCAAGTGGACTACCTGGGTCTATCCGTGGGGCGAGGGCGTGTCGCAGGCCGAGGTGCCGCAGGGCATCGGCGCTCTGATCGCCGCCGAACTGCTCGACCAGCAGGAGGGCTACGAAGCGCTCGCCGACATGTACGAAGGCCTTAAGCAGATGGACGCGCTGCTGCCCGCCGCCCGTGAGAAGGTCAACGCCGAGCTGGGCGCCCGCTTTGCCGAGCTCTGCCAGCAGCACAAGTTCTTCTATATCCTGGGCTCCGGCCCCAACTTTAGCCAGACCTATGCCATGGCGATCTGCTCGCTCATGGAGATGCAGTGGCAGCACTGCTGCTACATCCACTCCGGCGAGTACTTCCACGGCCCGTTCGAAGCCACCGAGCCCGGCGTGTTCTACTTTGTGCAGCTCGGATCGGGCGAGTGCCGCCCCATGGAGGAGCGCGCGCTGGCGTTCCTCAACACGCACACCGATACAGTCATGGTGCTCGATGCGCTCGAGTACGGCGTGGGTGAAGTGCCTGCCAGCGTGCGTTCGTTCCTGGAGCCGATCTTCTTCTACAACATGAGCTGCGAGCTGCGCGCCGCCCGCGGCAAGGTGTTCGACCACAGCCCCGAGATTCGTCGCTACATGGGCATCGAGCAGTACTAGGTACCGGGAAAAGTATTCACCTTCGATTCGCAAGCGTGCCGTGTGAGTCAAAAAGCGGGCCGCGCCGGGGATTTCCGGCGCGGCCCGCTTTGCATGGCGTCCGTATGAGCGAGTTGTCGCGTCAACCAGCGGCCTACTTCGCGTCGTAGGCCTCGGCGTCCCACCAGTCGAGCTGGGCGATGTTGTCGCGGATGTGCTGGCAGCTCTTGTGGAGGCCCTCGAGCTCGTGCTCGGACAGGTCCAGCGTGTAGACCTCCTCGACGCCCTCGGCACCGATCACGCACGGCAGGGAGGTGAAGATGCCCTCCTCGCCATACTGGCCGGTCATAAGCGTAGAGGCCGAAAGCACGGCATGCTCGTTGTGCAGCACGGCGGCGCAAACGCGCGCGGCGGAGTTGGCGACGGCGTACTCGGTGCACTGTTTGCCCTGGTAGGTTACGTAGCCGCCCTTGCGCGCGAGCTCCTCGACCTCCATGTGGTCAAAGGCGTACTTGTCGGGGTTCTCGGCCTGAAGCTCGTTAAGGCTCTTGCCGGCGATG
>JAIHVJ010000155.1 GCA_022720335.1 Collinsella sp. | reverse complement strand
CTACCCCGAGGGCTCCGACGGTACGCTGTCGTTCGTGAACGGCTACGGCACCAACGAGGCGACGGTCGACCTCGCGGGCACCAAGACGCTGGCGCTCGGCCAGGCCGGACTCGGCCTGACGCAGGCCGACATCGAGGGCAAGTACACCTTCAAGATTGAGCCGCTGGACGGCGCGCCCGCACCGGTCGACGCCTCCGGCAAGACGGTGACCGAGGCGGTCAACGATGCCGCCGGCAACGTCGAGCTGGGCCACGTCACGTTCAAGCAGCCGAGTGACCTCGACGATGCCGCGATCGACGGCGATGGCATGCGCACCAAGACGTTCGCCTACCGGGTGAGCGAGTCCGGCTCGGTCGACGGCGTGGTCAATGACGCGGTGGCGTCCAGGACCTTCACGGTCAAGGTGGTCGAGGACACCAACGCGGGCACGCTCGCCGCGGAGGTCCTGCCCGCCGAGGGCACGCCCGAGGGTAAGGGCGCGTTCGAGTTCACCAATACCTACGGCGTCGGCCCCGCCCCGAGCACCGTCACCGACCAGATCAAGGCGAGCAAGAAGCTCAAGGGCCGCGACCTGGTCGAGGGCGAGTTCGAGTTCCAGTTGATCGAGATCAACGCCGACGGCAGCGAGAGTATTGCGGTGACGGGCAAGAACGCCTCGGACGGCACGGTGGCGCTCAACCCCATCACCTATACCGCGCCCGGCACGCATAGCTACGAGCTGCGCGAGGTCGCCGGCGCGGCGGGCGGCGTGACGTACGACAGGGCGGTGCACCGCGTGCGCACGACGGTCACCGATGCCGGCAACGGCAAGCTCACCGTCAAGCACGACCTTGTGGATGCCGAGGGCAATCCCACGGGCGATGGCTCGGTGACGTTCACCAACGGCTACGAGGCTGCGCCCGTCACCCTCAAGCTGGGCGCCGCCAAGGTGCTCAAGGGCGCCGAGCTCAAGGCGGGGCAGTTTAGCTTTGAGCTCAAGAGCCGGGACGGCAAGGTCATGTCGACCGCCAAGAACGCCGCCGACGGCAGCGTCACGTTCGACGCGCTGACCTTCAAGCAGGCCGGTACCTACACCTTCACGGTGAGCGAGATCGACGACGGCCAGGCGCATGTGACCTACGACAAGGCCGTGCACAAGATCGTCGTCACGGTGAGCGACGAGGCGGCAGACGGCACCAAGACGGGCTACCTGTCGGCGAAGGTCTCCTACGAGGGCGACGCCGACCTGCCGCCGGTCTTCACCAACAGCTATGCCGAGGAGCCCGGGACCCCCGGCACCCCGGAGAATCCCGGCACACCGGGCGGCGGCTCGGACGGCAGTTCCGATAGCGGCTCCGGCGGCAGCTCCGGCGGCGACGGCTCCAAGGGCGGCATGCCCGACACCGGCGACCGTAGCCTGCCGGTCGAGGCGCTCGCGGCCATGGCCGGCATCGGCGCGCTGGCCGTCGCGGGCGGCGCGGTCCTGTACCGCAGGCGCCGCTAGCGATATGCACGAGTGGGGCGAATCCATCCGATGGGTTCGCCCCACTTGCCCTGCTGGGCGGGAGCAGGTAAGATATACCGAGCGCCTAGCGCGTTCGATGGGTTCGGATGACGACATGTTCCGAATCTGGTCAGGTCCGGAAGGAAGCAGCCATAAGGAGCCTCTGTCGGGCATCCGAATCCATCGAACGCACGGGCGCTTTTTTGTTACCGCGACATGGCCCGGCCGGCGGCGAGGCATTTGGTGTCTCGCTGGTCCTCGGCTTTGCCTGCGGAATCGCTCGACTACCAAATATCTCGCCGCCGGCCGGGCCAAATCGTCCAAAAATCACCCGTAAAGGCGCATTTATCTGAATAATTTAATCCCGTGCTTTGTGCTGCTTGCTGGCGTTGCCGGGAGCGCGGTGGCCACGTGGTTCATGAGACGGCGGTGCTGTCTCCTTTTTTGCAAGTAAAGAGGTCCGTTTGCGAACGAGCTTCGACTACTGAAGATGCGATGTTCGCACTAACGACATAGCGTAATTACGGCATTGTTGGTTTAAGCACAAATTGAAGAAATCTAAAAGATGCGTCGATTTCACTTCGCCCGCAGCGTTACGGTGCGAGAACGTCCAATGGAACAACTTGGACGCCGCGGTCGGTAACATAGGCTTGTGAACCAAATCCAATAATCGCTACTTTAGAAACCGGCGGGGTGTTTCCGGCAGCAACCATCCGCTCTTCGACGGCAACAAGATTGTCAGATGCCTCTTCGATTTGAGCGGAACTGAGCTTGACCTCAACGGGAATCCACATCCCACCTGGAGCCGCTATGACAGCGTCGACCTCAAGATCGCGGGAATCGTGATAGTGATAAAGGCCCATTCCGTTTGCCCTCGCATAGACCCATAGATCATGGAGCGCCAACGATTCGAAAAGCAGCCCAAGTGTCTTGAAGTCTGACAACAACGTCTCCACAGTCGCCCCGAGCGCAGCCGCTGCAAGCGACGGGTCGGCAAGATGATGCTTACGCGCCTCCCTCAGATGCACCGGAGATCTCATCGCGGGATTCCATGCGGGGATATCGCAGACGAAACTCAATCTGCTAAGAAGGGATATGTATGATGCCGCTGTTTGTCTCGATACGTCGCCACCCAAATCGGCCACAAGCGTCTTGAGCGTCGCAAGAGTGGATTCGTTGCGCGCCAACGACGCGATGACGGCTTTCACTTTCTCAGGATCTCGTCGAGAGCCATCGACGCGGGGGATGTCTTCCTCAGCGACTATCTCGATATATCGTTTTGCCGTCGCGGACGCAATTCGCGCGTCACGCCCAATCGACGCCGGCCATCCACCGCAAACGATGCGCTCGGCGATCTCGGCAGAACCCATCGATCCGAAGGCGCCCCTGAACTTTTCGCCAGAAATGATGCCCGACAGCTTAACCGCACCGCTAGATTTCCCAAGTTCGAAAAGCGTCATGGTGTCCATGCGCAATTTAGCGAACCTTCCAGCGCCACTGTGCATCGGCCGCTCATTGTCTCGCGGTGTCGCCGACCCCGTAAATATGAACTGGCCAGGCTCGCCGCCGCGGTTGTCGCACTCAAACCGTGCCGCGTCCCAAAGTTTCGGAACCTCCTGCCATTCGTCGATCAGCCGCGGCACCTCGCCGGAAACGGCAAGCGCCGGGTCCGTCTCGGCACGGAAGCGATTCTCGAAGTTGCGCGACGGGTCCATGAGGAGGAGCCTGGACGCCGCACGGGTCCCGGCCGTGGTTGTCTTCCCGCACCATTTAGGTCCTTCGATGAGAACGGCACCGAATATCCCAAGCATCTGGTCGAGCTCATTTTCGATAATTCTAGCGTAGTACTTATTTGGCATAGTTTTCACCATTGCTTACCAGCGCGTTTAACCAAATTTACAGTTTTCATTTAACCAGATTCCAATTATTTGATTAACCAGATTTGCATATTTCGGTTAACGAGACAGATTAAACATGAACGAGCCAAGTCAGATGAGAATCATCTACTCGACACCGCGCATGAGCTCCGAAATGGTGATGTGAAAGCCGTCGGCAATCTTCTTGAGATTTGAAAGGCTGACATTGCGCTGCCCGACCTCAATGCTCGCGTAGTAGGAGCGATCCATCTCAATTAAATTAGCGGACGGAGTGCCCGGGCTCGTTGCGCCTAGGGCGCGGCGGGGTCGGCGACGTCGGAGGTGTCGATCTCGCCAAGAATGGCGAGCCGGCTGATGAACGGGATGCCCTCGGGTTCGTCCACCTCGACGCCGCCGAGCACGATGGTGTTGTCACGCATGTCGATTTGGGTCGTGAACACGGCCTGATCGCGGCCCGAGGCGATAAAGCCGATGCCCGCGAGAACGATGCCCGCGGCAATAAGCCCGCCCGCCACGGCGAGGTAAATCTTCTTCGCGCTGGTCATGGTACTCACTCCTTTCTACGCCGCGAGATACGCGGCAGCAGCCCGGAGAGCGTCGCCCCCGCCGCGAACTCCTCATCCTGGACGAGCAGGGCTACGTGCCGCTGGACATCGAGGGCGCGAGGCTGCTGTTCCAGGTGATGTCGGTGCCGGAGGGCAGGCAGAGCATGATCGTCACGGCCAACATAGAGTTCAGCAAGTGGGTGACCGTGTTCGGCGACGACAAGATGGCGGCGGCTGTCGTGGACAGGCTCGTCTACACGGGCAGGCTCGTGGAGTTCAACGGCGCAAGCTGCAGAATTGAATCCCGTGTTTTGTGCTGCTTGCTGGCGTTGCCTGGGCATTGATGGCTACGTGGTTCAAGAGACGGCGGTGCTGTTGCTTGGATTTTGCAGTTAAAGAGGCCCGTTTCCCTGGGTTGGGGAAACGGGCCTCTTTTGTTTCTGGGGTTGTGGATTGGCGAAAGCAGAATGCTTTGGCCGCTATTTTGAGTTCTTGAGGCGGCGTGTGGCTGTGGCGGTTATTCCGAGGCCTGCGGCGGCGATTCCTGCTAGTGCGATTGCGCTTGGCGTTGTGTCGCCTGTGTTTGCGAGCTTGCCGGCGGTCGTAGTTGCTTGCTTGCCGTTGCTTGTGTTCGCTTGCTTGGCGGAGCTCGGTGCGGCGTCTTTGCCGGTCGCGGGCGAGCCGGCGGGCTGTGCCGTCTCGTCCGGTTGCGCCGAGCCGGAGGGAGGTGTTGTCTCGGTCGGTCGCGTTATCTCGGGCGAGGTGGCCTTATCAGC
>JAIHVJ010000154.1 GCA_022720335.1 Collinsella sp. | reverse complement strand
GGCGTTCATTCCAATGACGTCAATGAAGAACTAACCGATTATGGCGTTGACCATAGGAGCCACTAGGAAGGGCACGAACATATAGGGGTTGAGAACAATCGGCATACCGAAGATAACGGGCTCGTTAACTCCAAAAATCACCGGGATAATCGATGCCTTGCCCATGGCTTTAAGCTGCTTGGAGCGCATAAACATGATCAGGATAATAGGAACGATGAACGTGCAGCCAGAACCGCCCAGACCGCCGATGAAGCTTGTAAAGTCCTGCGTGAGAGCAATTGACGGGTGTCCACCTGCTTGGAAAACCTCAAGATTGGTAACGGTATTGTCGTAGAGCGCAGCATTGATCGGACTCATGACAACCGAAGCACCGTGGATACCCATAAATTGGAAAAGTGCGACCGCGCCTTCGATAAGCGCCATGCCAGGATAGGTGTCAACCGCGGAGAACAGCGGCGAGATGAGAGCGGATACCAAATTGGCGAACGGCACAGCAAGCAGCTTGCGGCTCGCAAGATCGATAAAAGCGCACGCAAGGATCGAAAACCCAAATGCAAAGATATCGCGAAAACTCTGCGCAATAGAGCCAGGGACCTCTTTGGGGAGCTTGATCGTCACATTATGGCTAATGCACACCTTATAGATATTAACGGTCAAGAATGCGGATACGAACGCAGCGATAAAACCCTTGGTTCCCATGTAGCCGGTTTCAAAAACAGACGTATCTGCTCCGCCAATCGAGACAACATCGTTCGTCACCGATAGCAAGAGCATGCCGCACATGGCACAAACCATGCACGAGGTGGGGTTGAGAGATTTACCCGAAGGCATGCGACGGTTCATCGACATGGCAAGTGAGCTCGCCGTGGTGCCGGCCACCATAATGCCAAGAAGTCCCATGGTATATGCATAGATTTTATTGAAGAAATCCAGCACCTCAGACGGAAGCGTGATGCCTACATAGGCAGGGAGCGTCGAAAGAAGAAGGAACAGGCTCGAGAACAGCACAATTGGCATATTCGAGAGAAAGCCATCCTTGATCGCCACCAGATAAATGTTCCTCGAGATTTTGTCGAAGAGGGGCTGGTGTTTTTCAAGGAATTTGACGATAGCGTCCATAACACATCCTTTCATGATTCCCGGGCACGTAACGATTTATCCGGACTCAACCGTCGTCGTCCCCGTTTGTATCCACTTATGTAAGTGAATACGTTCTTGTGCGAAATGTAATATCATTTGCGCGATTTGTCATAACCAATTCTTTTTCCGCTTTGTCGATATGTCAAGAATTCAAATACTTATTCGGTGAACGGTAGCTGATTACTATAAGGTTTTCCCAGCTAAAGACTATTTTCCCTGAGCAGTACTATAAGTTTGCAACCGTTCACCGATTGGATATAACATATTGAATATATTGTTGTAACAATATTAGAGACAATGTCACAAGCCTGTCGTTCTAGTCAAAGGAAGTAACAATGCCCAAACGATTACTGAACATGTCCGCATCCGATTTTGCCGCCACGTCACCCATGGATCTAAAGCAGGCAATTCTGGCCTCCGAGGGACGTACCATCATGGCGGAAAACGTACCCTCTTCCCAATTTCTCGGCGGCGTTACTAATGCAGAAATCGAACGTGCCGCAGGTGCCGACCTGCTTCTGTTTAACGCGCTCGATGTGTTCGATCCAGTTATTGCCGGTATTCCAGATGATCTCAATGAAAACCCGGTCACTTGGGTGAAGCGAGCATGCGGAAGGCCCATTGGCGTCAATCTGGAACCAGTTGATAATGAGGCTGAAATGTCTGAAACCCGTACAGAAATCCCTATGGGTCGACGCGTCTCTCCCAAGACCCTAGAAAAGGCCAACGAACTCGGATTTGACTTTATTTGCCTCACAGGCAACCCTGGAACTGGCGTCTCCAACGATGCAATCGCCCATTCGATCAAACTCTCCAAAGAGCATTTCAATGGCCTGATCATAGCTGGAAAAATGCATGGAGCAGGCGTTGCGGAACCTGTCATGACGCTCGAAATTGCGCGCAAGTTTGTTGACCTCGGCGTCGATATCCTTCTCGTACCAGCCCCCTACACCGTCCCTTGCTTCCAAGAAGCAGACCTGCGCGCCATCGTAGACTTTGTACGATCCCACAACGTAGGCAAGTCAATTGAAGAGAAGGTTCTCGTCATGGCGGCGAACGGGACGAGTCAAGACTCCTGCGACAGCGAGACCATTAAGAAAATAGGCCTTGCAGCAAAAGCAGCCGGCGCTGACCTCCAACATATCGGGGACTCCATGAACGGTATTTGCCTGCCCCAGAATATCTTCACGCTCGGACAAGCCCTTCGTGGATACAGGCATCAGATCGTCATGCTGAGCCGCTCTGTGATACGTTAAGGTTACCTTGCCCACGTTACATCCCGACTGAGGCAACCATCAGGTATAACCAACATGCAAACTGAGGCTCCAATGCTCGATACACACGAAAAACGGCCACTCTATTTACAGCTCACCGACGCGCTGCTCAAGCAGATCGTCGATGAATATCAAGCAGACGATAAACTTCCAACAGAAATGGAACTCTGCGACGAATACGCCGTAAGCAGAACAACCGTCCGACTTGCCATGAGTGAGCTGGAGCGTCGTGGAAGTATCTATCGAATCCAAGGTAAGGGATCGTTTGTTGCACCGAAACGCGTTAGCGAGCTCAATTCACTTTTTGACTTTGACTTTGCAAGCCACTGCGATGGCGTTGATCCGGATGCCATCACCAAACATTTCGGCGGCCTCACATCAGGTCGTCCAATTTCCGTAATGATGCTCCAACAATTTGGATGTCAAAGTCGCGATGAAATTCAGCGTCTTGAATTGACCTACGAACTTGAAGGCAGCTTCATAGGCGCTGATACGTTCTTCATTTCAAAGTCGCGCGTTCCGAATAACCAGTTAGATTTTCAGGCATTTAGCAGAATCATGGACGACTTGTCCAAGTCTATCCAATCTGTTAGGGAAAGCTATAGAGCACGTCAGCTTAGCGATTCCGAAGCCAGTAATTATGGTGTTGCAAAACTTCCGGTCATCGAACTGACTCATTATGCTTACGACTCCGGAGGCAAACTAATCTCAATTGTCTGCCGCACCGTCTTAACTGGGCGAATCCCTTATCAAAACTTTATTTTCAAGTCCTAATGTTCTTTTTCTTTTGTCTCGATCTGTAACACGTAGCCGAGTTTTTAAGTCCTAACCGTTACAGATCGAGACAAACAAGGTAGACCCCGCCGAATTGTCTCAATCTGTAACACTAAGACCGGTTTTGGACGTCTAGATGTTACAGATTGAGACGATTTGATTATGAGGTCCTTATTTGCGCGTCATATCGCGTAGCGCTGACGCGCTGGTTTCCACAATGACAGGAGGTAAAAGTCCTCCCGCATCGCCTGTTGGCAATCCCGTAGCGCTAGCTAGCAAATGACCTGCGTGTGCTCCTCGATGGCGACACGATCCTCGGCGGCGATACCCGGCTCGCACACCACGGCGTCCAAACTGTCCAGGCGGCAGAAGGTGTAGAAGTCGCGCTTGCCGATCTTGCTGGAGTCGGCGATCAGATAGCGCGAGTCGGCCTTGCTAAAGGCGAGCTGCTGGATACGGCCCTCGTCCATGTTGGACGTGGACACGTCGCCGTCCAGGATGCCGTTGGCACCGATAAACGCCGCGTCGATGCCCAGCGCACGCAGGGTATCCTCGGCCGTTGGCCCCACAAAAGCGGCAGTGCGGCGACGGTACATACCGCCTACCAGGCACAGCTCGCAATCCTCGCGCGCCTCGAGCAGGCTAAAGGCCGAAAGCGAATTGGTCACATAGATGGAAGGCAGCTTGTCGGTGACTCGGAGAGCGCCAATGCCATCTCACGACGGTTGCGCTCATTGTCTCAATTAGATACTCAACGAAATACGGCCCCGCAGCTCAATAAGCTGCGGGGCCGTACTATACACCGACGAATCAACGACGGAGTGCATCCACTATTTAGCCAGCTCCTGAACGATCCAGTCAATTGCACCTTCGGGATCGTTGGTAAGGTCGATATACTCCTTGCCCCTTGTGGTGAGCAGTTTAATTCCAAGGCGATCGGTATCGGCCTTCATAGCGTCATAGTACATGCGTGCCTGGGGCGCCAGAACAATCACGTTGTACTGATCCATCGTCTCATAGTGGCTTCCGTACGCACCGGACTGAGAAACCAGATCGATACCCTTAGCAGCGGCACCTTCGCGAAGAGCATTTGCCAAGAGAGTCGAAGTGCCGGCACCCTGGCAAAGCACAAGCACGCGGATCTGCTCCGCCTTGTCCTTTACCGCCTCGAGAGCTTTTGCGACATTTTCCTGTGCGGCAATAGCATCTGCATCCGAGGTTCCTGCAGTCTCCTTTGCAGACTCTTCCAAACAAAGCTGATGGTCATACGCCTTGCAGAACGGATAGTAAATCACAAAGTCAACGACCAACAGCACTGCCATCAATACGAGAGAACGCAGATCGAGACCCGTGGTGAGGAATGCACCGATTGGGCCGGGAAGCGCCCACGGCATGGTATACATGGGGGCGTTCATTCCAATGACGTCAATGAAGAACTAACCGATTATGGCGTTGACCATAGGAGCCACTAGGAAGGGCACGAACATATAGGGGTTGAGAACAAT
>JAIHVJ010000153.1 GCA_022720335.1 Collinsella sp. | reverse complement strand
TGCACGCGCCGCCGCGTGCCGCCAAGCCGTAGGCGCGGAGCGACCCTAAGTCGCGGAGAACCGACAGTGCTACACTGTCGGCGCGCCCCCTTTTCCGTAGGTAAAAGGGGAGTGCGTTACCCTTTTGTTCCAAAAAGCCGGGAGGTGCCGCCGCCGATGGGGAAGCAGTACGCAATCCTTCGAGTCCAGAAGTGCAAGGGTGCCGCGATAGGTGCCATGCAGTACCACAACGACCGCGAGCCGGGAAAGCACACGAACCCTGACATAGACCAAACCCGAACCCGGCTGAACCGCGAGATGCGTTCTCACGTCGATTACGAGCGCGAGGTGCAGGCGAGGATTGACGACGGGTATTCGGGCGAGCGCAAGGTGCGCAAGGACGCGGTGAAGCTCGTCGAGGGAATCGTGACGGCGAGTCCCGAGTTCTTCGAGCTGGCGGACGATGACAAGGTGCGCGAGTTCTTCGATGACGCGTACCGGTTCTGCTGCGATGAGTTCGGTGAATCGAACATGGTTCACTTCACGGTGCACATGGACGAGGAGACCCCGCACGCGCATTTCGGTTTCGTGCCGTTGAGGGACGGCAAGCTCTCGTGGAAGGAATTCTTCCCGAACAAGATGGCGCTCGGGAAGATGCAGGACAGGTTCTATGGGCGCGTAGGAGCGCTGTACGGCCTTTCTAGGGGCGAGAAACGCGGGGACGGGGAACCAGTGAAGCGGCACAAGTCCGTGGCCGAATACAAGGCCGAGAACCTCCGTATACAGGCTGAGCTCGACGAGAAGACCAAACAGCTGGAATCGGTGACGGCGGAACTTGCCGTTGTGAAGGATGTCCTCAAAACTGCGCAGGATGCCGCAAAGAAAGCGAAAGACCAAGTTACCGAGTGCGAGACCAAGCTGGATGGTTACGCAACTCGATTCAAGAAGATAAAAACCGAGCTGGCGCAGATTGCCGAAGCCCTGTCGTGGAGGAAGTTGCTAAAGAGGTTCAGGGACAAGCTCATTGAGTTCTCGGAAAACCCGATTTGCTGGGACGCGCTCAAAGCTGGTCGAGATTTCGAGAGCGAAAAAGACGGCAAGCGAGCCGAGCGCGTTCTTGAGAAGGGCGCTCGCGAAAAGCTCAAGGAAATGAACCAGCTTGAAAAGGAGATGGACGAGTGGTCTCCGTTCGATGACGTTGAGGAAGGTCGTGCGGCTAGCAAACGGCTTGAGCTTGAGCGGTCGGGTTTCGCGCCTGACCGCAACTATGATGGGCAGGCGCTTTGATTCAGTATACTAATCGGGTATACTTGCTAGGGAAGAAAGGAGAACGGCAGTGGTCAGAGTACACGGGAACGCCCTCAAGCACGGGCTTACCAGCGAGGAAGTCGCATATGCGTGGGAGAACCCGATTAGGTGCCGACAGCGAAATGGCACGGACGACCCGCCGCTCTGGATTTCGGTCGGTTCTCTTCCTGACGGGAGGTTCGCCGAGCTGATTGGGTTTATGGATATCGACGGCGTTTGGTGCGTGTTCCACGCGATGGTGCCGCCGACGAAGAAGTTCAAGCGTGAGCTGGGATGGAGGTAGACATGAACGGAATCGTTGCCGAGAACGGCAAGGTCGTTACCGACGAGATGATTGCCGACTGGGAGAGCGCTCTTGAGCGTGACGAGTGGCCTAGCGGATGGGTCAACGTCGGCGAGATTGTCGAGGGTAAGCTTCCGAAGGCGGCTCCGGATACTGTGACGCTGTCGCTCAAGGTTCCCGCTGCCATGAAGCGGGCGCTTGAGAAAGAAGCGAAGGCCGAGGGCAAATCGACGGGTGCATACGCTCGCGGAATCCTCGCGGATGGTCTCATGGCCATAGCGTAAAGCAGCAGGGGAGCTAACAGAAAGGGGAGCCTTGAAGGCTCCCCTTTCCTGCCGGCGACCATGTTGTAATTTGGGTCAGAGCTTCATGGCTAGCCCCTCCAAGCCCTCCTGAGCCTTTGCCAGCGGCTCAGCTTCTGCTCGGTCGATTCCAGAGCGAGCGTCTGGGCGGTCTCGTGGTGGAGCGCCTGAGCGCCCTGCACGGCCTTGGTGCTGTCGGCAACGGTCTCCATGAGCTTGGCTATCTGCTCGTCCTTCTTGGCGAGCTGGGAATCCTTGACGGCGAGTTGGGCAACCAGCGCGGACACCGCCGTCGATTCCGTCGATTCACCGCCGTCGGCAGCGCTGGCAATCTGTCTGGCAAATCGTATGGCACGCTCGACGGCAGCACCCTGCGACACACTCCATTCGGTGGAGAGTTCCACCAGTTCATCGTATATGTCTTCCTCGATTCGGAATGTCTTCTTAACCTTGGCCACCGTCGGCTCCCGTCTGGCAAAGTGTCTGGCAAAACGTCTGGCACGTATTCAACCACATCGGTGTTTCCCTTCCCAATTCCTAGTCGAAAACGCGTTCCGGGCTGATATCCCGGATTATCTGTAGGTAGTCTTCGCCCTCCGGTTCATTCATGTCCTCATAGGTACGCCAAGACTTAATGTTCTGCATGACCCAAGGCTGTTTAGAAAGGGCGGCGCAAACAGGGCACTGCGCTCCGAACTGCACCTCGCGGTTCTTTGCCTGCCAAGTGCCAAGACCGATGCGGACGTTACCCATTTGCTCCGCGTATGCTCCCACGCAGTCGTAGAGGTCATCTACGTTGTAGCCGTTCCTTTTTGCCTTCTCCTCATCGAACTCGATGGTGAAGCGCCAAGGCTTCGTTGCCATATCACTCACCCGCCTTGATTTCCGGCTCCGTCATATCGACGTGGATATGACCGTCCTCGTACCACGCGCTGTCCGGCAGACCGTCGGTGTCGCACTTCCAGCCCCTTAACCACTTGATGACGGTAGGACGCGACACGCCCAGCGCCTTCGCTATATCCGAATGGTTGGCATCGGGATGCTCCCGGGCATAGGCGCGGATTAGTTCGCGCTTCTTCGGCGCACCGTCTTTGTTCCGCCAGTTCCCTTCTGGGTCGGTAACTCCTTGAATCGCCCGCATAACCGCCATGTGCTGCGGCTGCTTCCTGTAGTTCCGCTTGTTTTTCGGGATCGCTATTCCCGATATCCTCTCCAAGTCCTTGATGGGGAACTTCTTGTACCGCAGGTCGAGGCATTCGAGAGCGTTCTCGACCTCATGGTCGTTGCCGAACGGGTGCTCGGTGTCTACCGAATCCAGGAACGGCACCAGCGAATCCATGTCCGCCTTGACGCGCTCGCGGTCGGTGATGCCGCACTTCACGGCGTATATCGCCAGAGCCATCAGGCAGAAGTACCTATGGCTGAACGTCGCACCCGCGCGTATCTTGCGCAGCCACCAGTTGTAGAGGTCTTCCTTGGCATCCCATGAGCCGTCGGCGCGTCCGCCGCCGACGATGACCTTCTCGTACCACTCGGGGAATCTCTCCTTGGCCTGTTCGAGCGTGTACCTCGTCTCCCTCCACTTCTTCGACAGGTCTACCTGCTGTTCCGGGGGAAGGAAGTCGTTCAGCTCTTCGAGCGAGAAGGGGTGCGTGTTGACCGCGAACGCCCTGACCGTGCCGCCGTCCTTCGTCTTGCCGCCGATGACGCGGAACCCTTGGTTGATGCCCTGGTGCTGCGGGTGCTCCCATTCCCTCGATGTGTACTTGTTCCACATCCTGTCGGTCAGGCGGTACTTCATGTCCTTCAGCAGGCTCTTGGTGTTCGGGTAGAGGTCGGCAGGCTCCTCGAGGACGTAGTACAGGTGGACGTTGTGGCCGCTCAGGATGATGTAGTTCGGCTCGGGATAAACAGGGTAGTCGCTTCGGCAGTTGTACAGGAAGGCCGTGAGCGTGCCGTCATCCTGCCCGTCGAGGTCGAAAATCATGGCGCACATCTTGCTCTGCGCGTCGGCGGTGTTCGCCCTGCCCCAGTAGGTGAGACCGTTCGTTATCGCCCAGTTCGCATCGCGGAACTCGGCAAGGGTCTCCTCGAACGTGTCCTCGAACAGGATTCGGCGCCGTCTCCTGTCTCCGACGAGCTTCCCGTCGCTGTCGTAATGCCCGCCGAACGAGCCGAGGATTATCGGGTTGGCCTTGTGCAGCCCACCCGGCTCGCCCTCCGTCTGGATGAAGCCATCGCCGAGCTGGAAGATGTCCGAGTAGACTTCCATGGCCGACACCTCGGAAGCCCCGTATTCGAGAAGAACAGACTCAAGAGACAACCCGCTCACCAACCCATCCCGGAAGCCCTCATAGGCACGTTATATTATCAATACTGTAATTTTACACCTAGAGCCAGAGAAAAAGGCTCCCTCTGGAACCCATCCCGGAAGCCCTCATAGGCACGTTATATTATCAATACTGTAATTTTACACCTAGAGCCAGAAGAAAAGGCTCCCTCTGGAACCCATCCCGGAAGCCCTCATAGGCACGTTATATTATCAATGATTTTATTGTACACCCTAGAGCCGGAAGAAAAGCGCCCATCCCTAGGCGGTGAGTAGGCGGGTCAATGCAGCGGGCGGTGACTACGGGGCGGCGTGGTCTGCGTTAGCAGATCTAAGCCGACTCGTTCACCGGCTGCGGAATTGACGCGGCGGGCAACTGAATAGACCAGACTTGATTAAGGGTCGATGGACGCTCTGCTCCATCGACCCTTTCCTTGCCCATGTCTGGGCGAAGGTTGATTCGGGGATTGTCTGCGCGGGGCTTTCTGCGACCCCCGCGCAGACAATC
>JAIHVJ010000152.1 GCA_022720335.1 Collinsella sp. | reverse complement strand
TCGCTCGCCGAGGCCCTCAAGGGCAAGCAGGGTCGTTTCCGTCAGAACCTGCTGGGCAAGCGTGTCGACTACTCCGGCCGTTCGGTTATCGTTACCGACCCCAAGCTGCTGCTGCACCAGTGCGGTCTGCCCAAGACCATGGCGCTGGAGCTCTTCAAGCCCTTCGTCATGAAGCGCCTGGTCGAGCTTGGCAAGGTCGAGAACATCAAGGGCGCCAAGCGCGCTATCGACCGCGGTGCCACCTTTGTGTGGGATATCCTCGAAGAGGTCATCGACGGCCGCGTCGTGCTGCTCAACCGTGCACCGACCCTGCACCGTCTGTCCATCCAGGCCTTTGAGCCGGTGCTGGTCGAGGGCAAGGCTATCCACCTGCACCCGCTGGTCTGCTCGCCCTTCAACGCCGACTTCGACGGCGACCAGATGTCTGTCCACGTGCCGCTGTCCAGCCAGGCTCAGGCCGAGGCCCGCGTGCTCATGCTCTCTGCGAACAACCTGCGCTCGCCGGCATCCGGCAAGCCGGTCAACATCCCTTCGCAGGACATGATCATCGGTGTGTACTACCTCACCCAGGTTCGCGAGGGTCTGCCGGGCGAGAACCACGTGTTCTCGAGCTTCGACGACGCGCTGCACGCCTATGACTGCCGCTCCGAGGTCGACATGCAGGCCAAGATCCAGGTCCGCGTGTCCGCTGCCGATGCCAACGTCATCAACGAGGACGGCACCCGTATCTTCCGCGTCAAGAACGGCAAGAACGAGTTTGTCGACTACGACGTCACCGGCAACAAGACCGCGCGCTTCGAGACCTCTATCGGCCGCATCATCTTCAACCGCCAGTGCCTGCCCGAAGATTACGAGTTCATGAACTACAAGATGGTCAAGGGCGACGTGGCCAAGCTGGTTGCGGACTGCTGCGATCGCTATCCCGAGGCCAAGGTCGGCCCGATCCTCGACGCCATCAAGTACTCCGGCTTCCACTACGCTACCCGCGCCGGCCTCACCATCTCGGTGTGGGACGCTCTCATCCCTGCCGAGAAACAGGAGCTGCTCGACCGCGCCCAGGCCAACGTCGACCAGATCAACGAGTACTTCGAGGAGGGCTTCATCAACGAGACGGAGCGCCACATCGAAGTCGTTAACGAGTGGACCGCTTGTACCGATAAGGTTGCAGCGCTCATGCTCGACATGTTCGACGAGGAGAACCCGCTGTACATGATGGCCGACTCCGGCGCCCGTGGTTCTAAGACCCAGCTGCGTCAGCTCGGCGGTATGCGTGGCCTGATGGCAGACATGTCCGGCGAGACGATCGACCTTCCCATTAAGGCGAACTTCCGCGAGGGCCTGCTGCCGCTCGAGTACTTCATTTCGACCTACGGCGCCCGTAAGGGCCTGGTCGATACCGCATCCCACACCTCGGACTCTGGTTACCTGACCCGTCGTCTGGTCGACGTGGCCCAGGACGTCATCGTCCGCGAGGAGGACTGCGGTACGCACGAGGGCGTCACCTACAACCTCATCATCCCCGGCACCACCGACCTCAACACCGACCTCGTCGGCCGTTGCTTCATTGAGGACGTCGTGGCTCCCGATGGCACCGTGCTCTTTGAGCAGGACGGCTACATCGAGAAGGTCGCCGACATCCAGAAGATGGTCGATGCGGGCCTTAAGAAGGTCAAGCTTCGCGCGCTGCTCACCTGCCGCTCCAAGTACGGCGTGTGCCAGAAGTGCTACGGCTGGGATCTTTCCACCCGTCGTCCGGTCGCCATCGGTACCGCGGTCGGCATTATTGCCGCCCAGTCCATCGGCGAGCCCGGTACGCAGCTTACGATGCGTACCATTCACTCCGGCGGCGTCGCTGGCGTCGACGATATTACGCAGGGTCTGCCTACGGTCAGCCGTATGTTCGATATCGTCGGCAACGTCAACGAGAAGATTCTGGGTCGCGAGGCCGAGCTGGCCCCGTACTCCGGCCACCTCTCGATTAAGCCCGAGAAGTCCGAGTACGTGCTGACGCTCACCGACTCCGAGGATCACACCCGTGTCCTCGACGAGCGTCGCGTTCCCGCTTCGGTGCGCTTCATGCCCGAGATCGAGGACGGCTGCGAGGTTCGCGCCGGCGACCAGATCACCAAGGGCTTCGTCAACTTCCGCAACCTGCGCAAGCTGACCGACATCGAGTCGACGATGCACACCTTCGTCGAGAGCGTCAAGGACGTCTACACCAGCCAGGGCGTCGACCTGAACGACAAGCACATCGAGGTGCTCGCACGTCAGATGCTGCGTCGCGTTCAGATCACCAACCCCGGCGACTCCAAGTACCTGCTTGGTCAGTACGTCGACCGCTACGAGTTCGCCGACGAGGTCGAGCGCGTTGCCCGTCTGGGCGGTCAGGCTCCCGTGGCCGAGCCCGTCATCCTGGGTACGCTCAAGGTCGCGTCCAACATCGACTCCTGGCTGTCGAGCGCTTCGTTCATCCGTACTGCCGGCGTCCTTACCGAGGCTGCCATTGAGGGCAAGGTCGACCACCTGCTCGACCTTAAGTCCAACGTCATCGTCGGTAAGAAGATCCCGGCTGGTACCGGCCTCAAGCCGTACGCCAACGCCAAGCTGACGTATCGCACGGCCGACGGCTATGTCGACATCGACGGTCCGGCTTCGCCCAATGCCAAGTCGCTGCCTGAGTGGGCTCCTGTGGAGCTCAAGGACCTGGACGAGCAGCTCCCGCAGCAGCTCGACTGGGCCGGCTACGATGAGTTCGGTGGTGCTGACGGTTCGTTCACCCGCAACGGCCACACCATCTCCGCCGAGAAGGCTCGCCTGTACCTGTTCGACGACCTGGGCGTGTCGCAGCGCTGGACCAACAAGTTCAGCGAGGTCGGCATCGAGACGGTCGGCGACCTGGTCGGCAAGTCCGAGGAGGATCTGCTGCGCATCGATGGCATCGGTGCCAAGGCGATCGAGGAGCTCCGTGACGGCCTGGAGGCCCACGACCTGCTCTACATCCTCGAGAACAACGACGACGTTGCCGACGAGGAAGACCTCTCGCAGCTGTTGCAGATGGTCTTTAGCCCCGACGGTCCGGACGATATCCTGCTGGGTACCTCCGCTCCGACGCATCACGCCGACGCCGACGAGGAGCTCCTGGGCGCCCCGATCGACGACAAGAAGGCTCCCGCCAACGGCGCGATCAACGAGGACATGGCTTCCCTCGACGAGCTGCTCAACCAGCTCGTGGACACCGACGACGCCGAAGAGGCCAAGGACAACGACGAGGAGTAATTTCCTAGTACGTTAACCGTCCTTCCAAAGACCCGCTTCCCAACAGGGGAGCGGGTCTTTTTTGTTGA
This sequence comes from Collinsella sp., assembly GCA_022720335.1. Taxonomy (GTDB): domain Bacteria; phylum Actinomycetota; class Coriobacteriia; order Coriobacteriales; family Coriobacteriaceae; genus Collinsella. The sequence continues at coordinate 1,376 of JAIHVJ010000152.1, read as the reverse complement.
AGAAAACCTACCAAAAAGGGACAGGTTTATTTTGGTAGGTTATTCCTGCTTGAATTTGAAACATTTCGTTCGGTCAAAGCGTATCTATGGTGAGGGCCTCAGCAAGAAACATCAGCATCACCGGGAGGTGATTATGGAAGAACAAGCATTTAGACAGGCGGTCGAAGATTACCGGGATGTCGTGTTTCGGATCGCATTGACGTACCTACGCGATCGTGCCGATGCCGACGATGTTGCCCAAGATGTCTTTCTTAAGTTGCTCAAAAGCGATGGACACTTTGAAAGTTGGGAGCATCTTCGTCGCTGGCTTATTCGGGTCACGATCAATGAATGCAAATCGCTCTTTCGAAAGCCATGGAGGCGCATAGAGGATATTGAGAACTTGGCCGATTCACTCTCGGCAGCGCAGGATGAGACCAAGGTGGTCCTGTCAGACGTTATGCGACTTCCGGAACGATTCCGTGTTCCCATCGTGCTCTATTACTATCTAGGCTTTTCGACCTCAGAGATTGCCGAGTTGTTGCATGTACCAGCCGCGACCGTTCGAACGCGTTTAGCTCGCGGTCGATCGAAGCTCAAATTCATCCTAGAGGAGGGCGACCGTGAAATCCAATCAAATCAAGCAGGCCTTCGAGTCCATCCAAGCCGATAGCAATCTTGCAGATCGCGTTCTTAATGCAGCTGAAGGCGAGCCGCTTCGCAAAAGGGGTCATGCTAAGCCCCTCTATGTTGCGGTTATCGGATGTCTTGCCGGAGTGTTGGCGACCGGAGGGGTCGCCTACGCCGTTGTCAATTCCAGCTATTTTGCCTCAGCCTGGGGAAACCACGGCAACGGGGATTCCATTACCTGGACCAACGGCGGCTCATCGGGAACTAAATATACCTACACCAGAGAGTTTGGCGATGGCATCGCGCCCCAAAGCCTGGAGGGCACAGTCCAGAAGGTTAATCTGTCCGTCGAGGGTAACGGCTATACGCTTGATATCCATGAGATGGCAATCGACCAAAACGGCTGCGGAGCCGTGACGTTTACGTTGTCCAATCCAAATGGAGTTAACTACTACAAGCCAGCAGCAGAGATTGGCGAACTTGTTCTCTATGGTGAAGAAGAACAGGGCATCGGCACGCCCGATATGAAGTTCGGCGAGGAATGGCCTGACACACGCAGCACAATTGATAAGGACACATCAAGCGATACTGTCATTAATGGCACGATGTACTTTGCCGCTATGGATCGCGAGCGAGATTTGCAACATGCGGTCACCTGGAATATCCACTGGACCGAGGGTGAAGGTGAGAGTGCGAGGCGGTTTGAGGCGTCGACACCCGAGTTCAATATTGGAGCGTACGTCGATACAAAGGAACTCCGCTCCGGT
>JAIHVJ010000151.1 GCA_022720335.1 Collinsella sp. | reverse complement strand
GATTAAACATGCACGAAGTGAAAATCATCTACTCAACACCGCGCATGAGCTCCGAAATGGTGATTTGAAATCCGTCGGCAATCTTCTTGAGATTTGAGAGGCTGACATTACGCCGACCGACTTCAATGCTCGCGTAGTAGGAACGATCCATTTCAATCAAATTGGCGAACTGCTCCTGACTGCACCCGAGTCCAGCGCGGAGCTCTTTGCATCTCATGCCGAATGATTTCTGAAGCGTCGTATCCATGACAAAAAGAGTCATGGATTGTTGTATAAATGCCAACGGACTATATACAACAATCCCAGATGAGGAGCATAATTACCTTTATTGGAAAGAGCTCTGATACCTAGTCGGATAGGGAACGGAAAAGGAATGGAATGGCAATGACTCAGGGAAAGCACTTCGCTGCCGGCGGCGACCACTTCGCCGCACTGCCAAGCAAAAAGATTCACACTCCGAAGGGGATCGCGCGTCTGACCGTCACCGCGGCGACCATGGCCGCCATGACCGGATCGAGCCTCATCTCACCGTTCACGGCATTCGCCCAGACCGGTGACGGGGGCACACAGCACCCCGCCGTGATGTCGCCGATCGCCGCCCACGCCGGCGCGGCATCCGGTACCGGCGCGAAATCCGCCGCACAGACCATCGCGGACCTGCAGAAGGCAGTCGACGAGGCGAAGGCGAAGGAGGACGCCGCCAAGGCATCCTACGATGAGGCCGCCGGTCCCTACAACGAGGCGGCTTCCGCCCGCGACCAGGCCAAGGCATCCTACGATTCTGCAGTCAACGCCGGCACGGCAGCCGACCGAGCGGCAATGGACGAGTACGCCCGTCAGGTCGCGGAGGGCAAGGACGCCGCCGATGCCGCCGGCAAGGACCTCGAGCAGGCGAAGGCGGGTCTCGCAGACGCCAAGGCGGATGCGTCCGAGAAGGACGAAGCGTACCAGTCCGCCATCAAGGCGGCCCAGGATGCCAAGGATGCCCTCGATAAGGCCAAGGCAGATGCCGTAAGCGCCACCCCGGAGGCAATCAGTGCCGCCGAGCAGGCCGTGCGCGACGCCCAGGCTGCCGTGGACAGGGCACAGGCCAATCTCGCCAACGCCAACGCGACGCTTGCCGATGCCCAGTCCAAGCTGGCTGCGGCCCAGTCTGCAAAGGATTCCGCCGATGCCGTCCTCGCCGCGGCCCAGCAGAACAAGGACGCGGCGGATGCGAAGGCCGCAGCCGCCAGCGCCGCCTACGAGCAGGCGAAAGCCGACCTCGCCGCAGCGGAGGCAGGCGCCAGCGGCCCGGAGTACGATGCGGCAAAACAGAAGGTCGCGGACGCAGAGGCAGCCCTCGCTGCCGCACGAGAGGCACAGTCCCAGTGCGAGTCCGCGCTCGAGCAGGCGCAGTCCGCTGCAGCAACGGCACAGACCGAGCTGAATGATGCCCAGGCGTCCCTCTCCGCGAAGCAGCAGGCCGCGGCCGATGCCGAATCCGGCGTGACCGCCGCCCAGTCCGCACTCGATGCCGCGAACTCCGACCTCGATGCGGCCAAGCAGGCGAACGCCGATGCCATCGCCAAGCTGGACGCCGCGAAGCAGGCTGTCAAGGACGCTGAGTCCGCCAAGGCAGCCGCCGACGAAGAGCTTGCGAACGCCAAGACCGCAAAGGATACCGCAGACGCCGCCGTGACCGCCGCGCAGCAGAAGGTCGACGAGGCACAGGCGAAACTCGATTCCGCCGACGCGCAACTCAAGCAGGGAGCCATCGGCTTCTTCCGTGCCATGGGTGCCGATGACGCAGTCAACATCATCCTGAACGCCAAATATGTCGGAAAAACCGAAGTCGGCAACTCCAAGGACGCCACGTCCCTTGATAACATGCTCAATGCGATCAGGTGGATGAAGTCCGTCAACGACTACCGCAAGTCGGTCGGCCTGTCCGAGCTCCAGGTCACCTACAAGCTCATCGCCGGAGCCATTGCGGATGCCAACTACAGTGACACTGTGCTCGATCATGCCCGTCAATATGATTTTGCCGAAAACCTGGCATGGAATTACGGAATCGATCCGAGTGGGCAGTGGATCGAGCAGGAGAAGGGCTTTTTCGACAAGGCAACGGAGGCCCTTTATGGAGTCACCGGTCTTGTCGGCAAGGATGCCTATGATTTCTATGCAAAGAACGGTGTCGCAATCAACCATTGGATTGCAGACAACTGCCACTGGGAGAACGGCAGTAGCGGCACCGTCGGCCATTACATGAACATCATCAATCCCGAACTCGCCGTTATGGGAATGGCAACCTGCACCAAGGGCACCATGTCCGGGCTTCAGACGCAGTGCTACACCGCAGAGATCTCCGGATGGTCCGGCTCCGGTTGGAACACGAACCCCATCTCCGTCGACGAGTACGAGCAAAAGCTGACCTCCTATATCAACGGCCTCAAGAACGCCAAGAGCGCACTCGACGTAGCCAAGGCCGATCTCGCATCCAAGCAGCAGGCAGCCGCCGGCGCCGCCGCAACCGTCCAGCAGAAGCAGGACGCAGCGGATTTCGCACAGGCAGACGTCGATGCCGCGAAGCAGGACGTCACCGATGCCCAGCGTGCCGTCGATGCCGCCAAGGCTGATGTCGCCGCCAAGCAGCAGGGCGTCACCGATGCCCAGACCGAGCTTGATGCGGCGAAATCGGACCTCGATGCCGCCAACGCGGCAGTCGATACGGCAAAGTCGACCGTCCAGCAGAAGCAGGTTGTTTTTGATGCTGCCAACGCAGCCGTAACGACCGTACAATCTAAGTTGGATGCCGCAAAGGCCGACACTTCTGCCAAGCAGCAGAGCGTTGCCGATGCGAACGCCGATCTCGCGAAGTTCTTCCAGGACGTCGCCGACGCCAAGAAGGCGCTCGATACAGCAAAGAGCGTCCATGACGCGGCGGCAGCCGATCAGGTCGAGAAGGCGACCGTCCTCGCCGCCGCCGAGCAAAAGGCGGATACCACCGCACGCGCCCTCGCGGATGCCCAGCGTGCCGTCGATGCCGCAAAGGCCGACACCGGCGTTGCCGCCGGCAGGCTTACCGGCTCCCAGACCGATCTCGAGGACGCACAGTCGAACCTCGACATCCTCACCGGCCTTGCCGCGAAGCTCGCAGAGGCACAGCAGCGCGAGCAGGATGCAGTAAAGGCCGTCAATGACACCAAGGCCGCCCTCGATGCCGCGAAGGCGGATACCATCGTCGCCGAGTCCCTGGTCTCCGCCGCCGAACAGGCGAAGGCGCTGGCAGACGCCAAGCTGTCGAAGCTGAACTCCATCGATGCCGGCGCGGCGATCGCTTCCGGCCATGATGTGAACGCGGATGACGCCCTCAACGCGCTTTTCGCCGCAGCAGTCGAGGCACGTGCCAAGGTCGCGCCCGCCAAGGCCATCCTGGACGAGAAGCAGGCCGCGGTGGACGAGCTCCAGCCCGGCTACGATGCGACACTCACCGCCTACGAGTCGGCGAAGTCCGACCGCATCGCAACGGAGCAGAAGCTTTCCGATGAGATCGCACGACAAGAGGCAGAGGAGGTCGCAAAGCAGCAGGCGGCATACACCCCGAAGCACCTCGCCGGCACGGATACCGCTAAGCCCGGCAGCCTCGCCCAGACCGGTGACCGCGCGGGACTCATCGGCGAGACGTTCGTCATCGGCGGTACCGTCCTCGTGGCAGCCGGCGTATTCCTCGATCAAAAGAAGCGCCGCGAGCAGATGTAGTGCAAATCGCATAACGACTCGGAAAGGGGAATCCCGCAAAAGGGATTCCCCTTTTTCGTTTCGCCAGCCACGGTTCGTTGAGGCAGCTTCAGATTAAGGGCCACAGATTAAACCGATCTACAACTGTGACCATATGACTGTGCGCACATGTTAGCATAGTCATATGGTCACCTATTTGCAGCTGCGATTATGCTGCGACAACTCAACCGTTAGCGCTTATTAAACAGCCGACCAAATCCTGGTTTGCCCAGTGTCTGGCGCATCTGCCCCACCTGAATCTCCGTCTCCACGCCATCCTTGCCGAAGACGTTGCTCATATTTTTAGCAGTCGGGATGACCGTCTTCACCTCACCCGTCGTTAGGTCGAAGCGCTGGCAGCCGACCTGGTTCTCAAGATGGATCTGACCATCGGATCCAAAGACATTCTGGTACATGTCTGCCTCCTCGCAAGAAACTGTCGATCCCAAGATAACAGACGGGCGAATCCGGCGCAGCAGACGCTCGATAATACATGACCATGTTAATGTAGTCATATGCTCACGTATTACAAGCTGGGACCTTATGTATTAGAGCTCGAACCGCGCCGCCGCGTCACCATGAACACCGACGGCGAGAACATCGACTACTTCAAGGCGGAGGCCGCCCGCACGGACGCCCCCTATCAGGTCATCATCAACATGTACCTGACGGAGTCCCGCATGCAGAAGAGGCACCTCGCGGTCGCGTAATACAAATAGGTAAGATCCCACGCGTGTCACGCCTCGCCGCAATCGGAGCGCCGTCTGCGGCGCGGGGCGAATAAGACCGGGCGACCCGGGCAATCTGGTCCCGGCTCTCCCGGTCGTATTCCTACGATATCGCCCCTAAATCACCAATGTGTCAGATAAAGAATGAGGCAATGGCTATGACCACGCATACGGCAGATGCAGCGACTGCGCCTTTTTTCCTCTCCTTTAGTCCGACGAATAGGGTTGCCGTAAAGTAAAGGGCGGAAATGCAG
>JAIHVJ010000150.1 GCA_022720335.1 Collinsella sp. | reverse complement strand
GGTCGAGGCGGCATAGGATATCAACCGTATTCCAGATTCCAGTACGCCGGGCCGACTCACTTCGGATCGGGCGCTACACCAACTTTCTCGACACTACCGTAGACGCAATGGCACGCATATCGTCAATCGGAGCGTCCTGAACTTCATCGATGGCAATAAAAAGACCCTTGGATGACTTCGCTGCCGAACTCAGTAACTTTCTAAGGCTCGGCTCTTTGGGCGCAACGTCAACTTTCGCGGAAACAAAGCCGGCGTTTACGCCGACCGAAGCATTGGCCGCAAGGGAAGAATCAGCAACCTGATCCCACAAGTCCAGCAATAAGTTAGGGCCAGCAGAGACAATAGCGGTCTTCCATCCAAGAAACGGATTATGGAATGCTGTGGCGCTCACTTGTTTGCCTTTCTAGGGAATCGATTAACAGCCAATCATCGTTTAAATAATTATCGCAGACTATATCGAATAATATCGAGCTGTATAAGCCCGTATAAACTTATCGCGGAAGTATCGAGCTTTCGTAATTTATCTTAGCAAGTAGTCCAACGTTACTTTCTTCCAGCTCATAGCGAAAGAAAGTTAAGGACTTCCTAAAAACCATTGCCTTAATACGAGAAATACTCGCTCTCAGCGGATAAGTTCGGCCCCAACCACGGATCGCCATCCAAGAAGAACTCAGGCCAGTGCTGCATGAACAGTGCTTGCTCGCGCTTCCAGCGACTCATCTTTTCCTCGTTGGCCTCTTCCCTACCGCGCGAGGTGAACTCGTAGTGATACAGCTCGGCATAAGGCGTAAAGATGGTGCGGTAGCCGGCCTCCCACACGCGAAGGCAAAAGTCAGCGTCGTTAAAACCGACGGCGAATTCCTCGTTATAGCCTCCGACCTGCTCAAATACGTCGCGTCGCACCATCTGGCAGGCACCCGTCACGGCGCTAAAGTTGCCCGGGCGCACAGCGCGGGCAAGATAGCCCTCGCGCTTTGCTGAGAAGTCCTGGTTGGCATGGGCAAGTGCGCCACGCACGCCAACCAAAATGCCGGCATGCTGCACCAGATGATCGGCAAAGTAGAGTTTGGCGCCCACCACGCCCGCATCGGGACGCTGCAGATAGCTCATCATCTCTTCGATAAAGTCCGGGCTTATAACCTCGGTATCGTTGTTGAGCAGCAGCAGGTAGTCGCCCTTAGCGTGCTCCACACCAAAATTGATGATCTGAGAGTAATTGAACTCGCCCGGCCAGTACACAACGCGCGCGATGCCCTTGCCTTCTGATGCCGCAGCCACGCGTTCCGGCAGGGTTTCGTAATACGCAAACGTATCCGGGGCTTCGCTGTTGTTCTCCACCAAGACGATCTCATAGTTGGCATACGTGGCCTTCTGGGCAATCGACATCACACAGGCATCGAGCGTCTCAACGTGGTCCTTGGTGGGAATCACAATGCTCACCAGCGGCGCAGGCTCCGGCAGCGCATAGCGCATGCGATAGACAAACGGCGTCTCGGTCTCCTCGACCGTTCCGCAAATGCCCAGCTCGTTAAAGTGACGCTGCAGCGCAAGGCACCCGGCTTCAATAGCATACGGCTTGCTATCGGCAGAGCCATCGGCGGTCGACCCCGGATGAACGCGCCAGTGATACAGCACGTGCGCAACATGCTCAAACCGTGCGCCCGCCGAAAGACAGCGAAGCGTCAGGTCGTAGTCCTGGGCACCCGCAACGTCTTCTGGGGACGTGCCAATACGATCGATTAGCGCCTTCTCCACCATCAGGAAATGCGTCACGCAGTTATGGCTATAGAGCAGGTCGACGTTGAGCTGCGTCTTAAAGACAGGCTGACCCCACTCCCCCGTTCTCTGGAACATGTCCTCGTCGCAGAACAGGACCTGGGGATACTCGCCCTCGGCCGCCTTATTCAGCGCGGAAACATACTGGAATAACGCGTCCGGTTCCAGAATGTCGTCATGGTCCAAGAACGCGATGTAGTCGCCCGTCGCTTGCTCAATACCCGCGTTGGTGTTGACCACGATGCCGCCGTTGCCGGGCAGCCCAATGCGACGAACGCGCTCGTCATTGGCGTCCACCGCAAGGTCGGCCACCGCGTCCCATTCGGGCGAGGCGTCCATAAGCAGCAATTCCCAGTTGTCATAGCTCTGGGCTAGCACCGAGTCCAGCAGCTCGCGCAGGTAGACCCGATCAGTCTTGTAGCACGGCACCACAATGCTCACGAGCGGCCTATAGGCAAAGGCCGCCGAAGCGACACGTTGGCACGCCAAATCGCCCGGCTTTGCGCGATGTTGCTCAAACCAACGTCGATAAGCTGCGTCGTCTGCACGCGCGTCCTTCATGCGGTTCCAACTGTCATCGAACATGCCGTTGTACAGGCGACCATCCATGGCGCAAAACCCGCTCTGGATCTGCTCTGTGGGATCGCTCACAATCGCGACAAAATCTCGTATATCCTGAGGCATCTCAACGCTCAGATACGTTTTATTGACGCGGCATCCGTTCTGCTGCGGCACATCGACCTGCGATTCAAACACATGCACGGTGGCATCAATCGCATTCATATGCGTATCGAAGATCTGGAACTCAGGGGAGCACTGGGGGTCTCCCGCCCAGGCAACCTCATAGCGCCACACCGCGCCGGCGTCTGTCGGTAAATAGCGAATGGCATCGATCTCGTAGCGACCGCAGCATTCGCCACGCTGCGCATCGCGGATAAGCGCGCACAGCGCAGGCTTTGCTTTGTAGTTAATCTTGGATTCCAGCTTGGCCACGCGGCTAACGAGGCGAATGGAGCCCAACCTTTGGCCACCGGATGCAAAAACGACATCCATCGACGAGCCATCCAAAAACGGAAGCACCAAGACGGCGAGCTCGTGCTCGTAATCGGAAACGGAAGGGCAAAGCGCCAGCACACGGCCATGATCGACCGGGAGCACCAGCGACGACACACAAGAACCGCTCGTCGTCGCATGGGCAAACGCTTGAGAACCCTCCCGCTCGATAAGCGCGGCGACATCCTGACCGGCAAAACGAAGCAGCACAAACAGACGGCCCTGACTGCGGCAAAGTGCCAAACGCTTGATACTCATCTACACTTCTCGCTTTCCCAGGGCGTTCGCTGCTATGCGCTTGCAGGCACCCAGGCGCCCAAACCTCAAGACGTCGTAATCGAACATGAGCTTTTTGCACAAACGAGCAGCAGGGGCCTTACCGATAAGTGCCGCGCGCACCATGGCGGCAACCGAAGGAGCGCATTGTGCGAGCGCAGCATCGCTGCCCACGACAGAACCGGCAAGCGCCGTGGCAACGGCAGCAAACACCTTGCCGCAGTCCGAACCCAACAACCTGAGCGCATCGTACAGCACCAGATCGCACAGGAAATATGCCAGGTCATCGGCGTGCTGAGCATCGAGACCGTCGCGCTGCCAGTCAGCCAGCACCGCGAAGTAAATCTTCACGTGCTCCAGCAGGCGCGTCTCGTCGTCATAGCGCATGGTGTCCATGAGCGAGCCCTTGCGCGCCACGCGGTAGTCATACAGCTTGTTCGAGATAAGCGCGGTCTTGTGCGAACGACCGTACACGGCAAAATCGAAGACCTGGTCCTCGCCATACTTAACGGTTTCGTCGAACACGATCCCGTTGCCCAGCAAAAACTCACGCTTGCAGGCGGTGCGCCATGCAAAGGGGCGAGATGCTTCCTTAAACAGTAGGCCGGAGCTATAGCCTTCAAACGACACATCGCGCGGGCTCAGCACATAGTTAAGCCACGGATACCCCGCCTCCAGCGGATACGGATTCGCGCCAAAGGTCAAAACGTCGCAGTCCTCGCGCTCAAAGGCATCGACGATCACACGGCATGCATCGGGCGTAAATCGGTCGTCGGAATCCAAAAACGCGACGATAGGCGCCGTGGACGCGGCGATGCCTGCATTACGTGCACTCGACAGGCCGCCGTTCTCCTTATCAACCAGCCTAAAGCGCGCGTCCTTTTCGCAATAGGCAGCCGCAATATCGCGCGAACCGTCCGGCGAGCCATCGTTGACTAACACGCCTTCCCAATCGGGCATGTCCTGCGCAAGCAGGGAGTCCAGGCACCAGGCCAGGCACTCCTCCACTTTGTAGATGGGAACGACAACGGAAATCTTGGGAGTAGCCATAATCACTCGCTCCTACTGTGCGGTGGGAACGTCATCAGGGTGCGGGTTGTCGCCGTAGGTGCGCTGATACGTCAGCACGCGCCAGACCAGCGGCAGGCCGCCAATCTTAAAGTAATGCTTAAACGTATTGAGCTTGCCTGGCTTCTTAAAGTCAAAGCGCGAATCGATATAGGCGCGGGGCGACTTGACCATCAGGCGCAAGTCGGTCTCGCCACGCGGATCGAACAGCGACAGGTCAAAGCGACCGGCATCCCAATCGGCCTTGAGCTCGGACGAGGCTTTCTTCCAAAACTTCTCGCGCAGTTCATCGACCAGACGCTCATCATTCCAACGGTACGTATCGACCTTCATGCGCATTAAAATGCCCTGGAGCTGAGCCTTGAGCTCGGGACGCTCGCCCAAAAAGCGCTGCATCTCGGCATATTCATCGCACACGCAAAACACCTTGTTGGGCGAATTAACGGAGCTCTTCTCATTATCCTGGCGATAGCACAAAATTGGGTCAGTAATAAACGCGGCACGCTCGGCGCAAGCCCAAACCTTAAAGTTAAAGCCTGCGTCCTGATACGAGGCGCCCGGCGTGGGAAGGAACCGAATCTGATTGTCGTTGAGGAACTCGCGCCGATAGATAGCCGACCAAATGGAAGGTTTGCGGTAGAAGATGCCCGGACGATCGACGGGGCGATACGCGGCGCCCGTCATATGCTCGTCGATGATCCCAAACAGCTCACGGCGCTCGCTGGGCGTGGACCAATACAGGTAAAAGTCGCCCTTTACCACATCGGCATGCTCAGCATCGGCCTTGGCGACCAGCTTTTGGAGCGAATCCTCAAACATAAAGTCGTCGGACTCAAGGATGCCCACGTACTCACCGCGCGCCATCTCCAGGCCGCGGTTCATCGAGTCGCCGTAGCCGCTGTTGGCTTTGTCGATCATCTTTACACGGG
>JAIHVJ010000149.1 GCA_022720335.1 Collinsella sp. | reverse complement strand
AAGGTGGCGAGAATTACTCGGCGTCCTTGGCGGTCTCGTCGACCTCGGTCACCTTGGCGTTCTCGACCAGGTGGTCGACGGCCTTGGAGCGACGGATGGACTCGCGGACGGCGGGCATGCGGCCATCGGCGATGAACTCTGCCTTGGAAGCCTCGACGTCCTTGACGCCGGCCTTCTCGAACTCGGCGTTGATGTCGTCCTCGGTGACCTCGATCTTGAGCTCACGGGCGAGGGCGTCGAGAGCCAGGGACTCACGGGCGACGTCGTTAGCCTGCTTGTGCAGGTCGCCGATGAACTGCTCCATGGTCAGACCGGAAGCGGGCAGCCAGGTGTCCAGGGTCATGCCACGGGCAGCGAGGTTGGACAGGAAGTTCTGGCCAAGCTCCTCAAAGACGGACTGCTCGTAGTCGGCGTCCATCTCGTCGAGCTGCAGGCGCTCGGCGAGAGCGGAGACGCAACGGTTCTCCTTCTCGGCCGGCAGGCGGGAAGCCTTGTCCTGCTCGATCTCAATCTTGATGGCGTCGCGCATAGCGTCGATGCTGTCGAAGCCAAAGTCGGACTTGACGAGCTCGTCGGTGAGCTCGGGGGTGTTGCGGACCTTGATGCCCTTGACGGTGACCTCGACGGTGTGGGTCTCGGCCTCCTCGCCCTCCTCGACCTCGTCGGTCCAGGTAACGGTCTTGACGTCGTCAACGTTGGCACCGATCAGGGCCTCGTTGAACTCCTTGGGGTTGCTGTCGCTACCGGCGATGAGCATGCGGCCCTCGGCAGCGAAGTTGTCGGCGTTCTCGACGGCCTTGAGGTCGACGGTAACGTAGTCCTCGGCCTCGACGGCACGACCCTCGACGTCCTCGAAGGTGGCACGGTAGTTGAGGAGCATCTCGACCTGGTTGTTGATCTCGGACTCGGTGACCTCCGCGGGAGGCATCTCGATCTCGACAGCGTCGAAGGAGGAGAGCTCAGCGGCGGGACGCAGGGAGAACTCGACGGTGTAGGTGTAGTCCTCGTGATCCTTGGCGAGGTCAAGCTCCTTGTAGTCACCGTTCTTGGTGGGGACGATGTCCAGCTCGTTGAGGACGACGGGCTCGTTAGCGGCGATCAGGTCGTTAGTGGCCTGAGCGAGGGTAGCCTCGGCGCCAAGAGCAGAGTCGATGACCGGACGGGGAGCCTTGCCGGCACGGAAGCCCGGGAAGCGGTACTTCTTGGCGGTGTCCTTGTAGGCCTTCTTGATCGCGGCGTCGACGTCGGCGGCCGGGATGGTGACCGTAGCGGTGAGCTTGGCGTCCTTGACGTCAGAAGCGGTGATGTTCAACACGTTCCTCCTCATACTGCCCAGCTTATCTGAGGTGCTGGTACCTTTATGCAACAAAGAGTCGCGACGGCGGGAGCCGACGCAGGTGCGTTGGTGCGGGCGAAAGGACTCGAACCTTCACGGGAATCCCACCAGAACCTAAATCTGGCGCGTCTACCAATTCCGCCACGCCCGCATGAGCGCACAGACTAGGAATGATAGCAGATACGAACGGCAAGCGCACGCACACCTTTTACAGGCTCACGACCTCACCACGAGTGCGCATCGGATCCCCCGCCGCCCCATCTCATAAGTTACGGTGGAATAGGGACTGTTTGGGGCTCCAGTCCTCCAAAACAGTCCCTATTCCACCGCAACTTCGGTGGGACTCGGCAGTCTGGCGGTGCTGTCCATGTGCCGGAAAGCGTGTCCCGGTTTGGGGCCGCGGAATGGGATACGGCTTCCGCTATAGCCATCAACCGGAAACTGCAACCCGTTTTGAGCCCCTATTCCGGGATGTACTTTCCGCCAAGGGCCTCAACCGGAAACTGCAGCCCACAATTCGGTCGAAAAGTGGGCTACAGTTTCCCCGGGCTTGCCAAAGGCCGGCGGCGCCTCGTCTACTCCCCCAGCAGTGCTTTCTCCGGCGTGATCGGCAGCGAGCGGACCTGGTGGCCGGTGGCGTGTGCGACGGCCGAGGCCACGGCGGCGAGCGGCGTGTTGATGACGACCTCGCCAATCGACTTGGCGCCAAACGGACCCGTCGGCTCGTAGCTCGGCTCAAAGGCCACGCGAATGCTGCCGATATCCAGGCGCGTGGGCAACTTGTAGCTCATAAAGTTGCCGGTGCGCAGGCGGCCGCGGTCGTCGTGCTCAACGATCTCGTAGAGTGCGTGACCGATTCCCTGGGCAATGCCGCCCTCGGCTTGGACGCGCGCGAGCGCCTCGTTAATCACGGTGCCGCAATCGACGGCAGCGGCGTAATCCACCACGGTCACCCTGCCGGTGGCCTTGTCGACCTCAACCTCGGCAATACCGGCCATAAACGGCGGAGGCGAAACGGGCAGGCAGGCAGAGGCATGCGAGGTGAGCGCATCGCCGCCCGCAATGTTCTTGACGCACAGGTTGGCAAAGTCGCGCAGCGTGAGGTAGCGACCGCGCTCGCGAGCGGCACGCTCGTCGGACAGGCGCACGCACTGACCATCAAAGACCACGTCGGCGGCGTCAACGTCCCACATCTGGGCGGCCTTGGCGCAAATCTTCTCGCGCAGCTCGGCTGCGGCGTTCTTGGCGGCAAGGCCCGTCACGTAGGTACCGGAGCTCGCGTACGAGCCGGCATCGAACGGCGACACGTCGGTGTCTACGCCGCGCACCACAATCTGCGAGCTCTCCACGCCCAGCTCCTCGGCGGCAATCTGCGCCAGGATCGTATCGACGCCCATGCCGTTATCGGTGGCGCCGGTGCCGATGGTAATGAAGCCGTCCTCTTCCAGGCGCATGTCGATGCCGGCGATGTCCACGTTGGAGATACCCGAGCCCTGCATGGTGAGCGCGCAGCCCAGGGCGCGCACGCGGTCGCCCAGGTCCACGGCCAGCGGCTTGTCGCGCCAACCGATCATGTCCATCGCGCGCAGCAGGCAACGGTCGAGCGCGCAGGCGTTGAGCTTCTCGTTGTAGTACTGCGGCATGATCTCGCCCTCGTGCACCATGTTCTTAAGGCGCAGGTCGGCAGGGTCCATGTGCAGCATGTCGGCGAGCTCGTTGACGGCGCTCTCCACGGCAAACTGGCCCTGGGTGGCACCGTAGCCACGATACGCGCCGCCGCGGTTGGTGTTGGTGTAGACGGCGTCCCACCTAAAGCGGCTCGCCTTCACATGGTTGTAGATGGGTAGGCTCTTGTGGCCCGAGAGGCCAATCGTCGTGGTGGCGTGCTCGCCGTACGCGCCGGCGTTGGACAGCGTATGCAGGTCGATGGCCGTGATGGTGCCGTCGTTCATGGCGCCCAGCTTGACGGTCATCTGCATCTGGTGACGCGAGTTGCCCGCGGTGATGGTCTCCTCGCGGGTGTAGCAGCAATAGCTCGGACGGCCGGTCTGCTGGGTAACAAACGCCACGAAGATCTCGCAGCAGCCCGTCTGCTTGGAGCCAAAGCCGCCGCCGATGCGCGGCTTAATGACCTGCACCTGCGACTGAGGGATATCGAGCGACTGTGCGACCATACGGCGCACGTGGAAGGGCACCTGCGTAGAGGTGGTCACCGAGATGCGGCCGAACGCGTCGGTCGTCGCGAAGGCACGGAAGGTCTCCATGGGTGCGGTCTGCGTGGCCTGGCTGGTGTAGGTGCGCTCAAAGACGATGTCGCTCTGGGCGAAGGCCTCGTCCAGGTCGCCATAATCGCTGGTACCGCTGCACACCAGGTTGCGAGCAACGTCGCCGCCCTGCGGGAACATAAAGGTCACGTCGCCCTCGGGGTGGACCACGATGTCGTTATCGAGTGCCTGGGTAAAGTCGAGCAGCGGCTCGAGCACCTCGTAGTCGACCTTGATGAGCTTGAGCGCCTTGTCGGCGGCCTCCTCGGTCTCGGCAGCGACAATCGCCACCTCCTCGTTTTGATAGCGCACAAGGTTCTCGAGAATCAGGCGGTCGTAGGGACTCGGCTGCGGATAGCTCTGGCCGGCGATGGTAAAGCGGCGCTTGGGCACGTCCTCGTAGGTGTAAACGCCCACGACGCCCGGCACCTTCAGGGCGCGCGAGGTGTCGATGGAACGGATCTTGGCACGGGCATAGGGGCTGCGCTTGAGTTTGACGATGAGCGCGCCGGCGGGCACCATATCACCCGTGTAGACGGGACGACCCTCGAGCAGGGCCTTCGAGTCCTTCTTGGGCTGCTTGTGAGTGATCTGCTTGTAGGAGACACCGTCGCAGCTGGTGTCGTTGACCGGCAGCTCGGGCATCTCAAAGCCCACCTGCACGCCGGACTCGTTGAGGAAGCGCACGATGGCGCGCAGCTGGCTCTCGTAGCCGCTGCAGCGGCAGAGGTTGCCGGCAAGCTGGCGCGAGAGCTCCTCGCGCGTGGCGACGAGGCTCGGGTCCTCCTTGGCGGCGCGAGCGAGCGCCAGCACGTTCATGATAAGGCCGGGGGCGCAAAAACCGCACTGCTCAAAGAGCATGGTGTCGGGGGCAATCTGAACCTTGACCTTGCGGCCGTTGAGCGTAAAGGAAAGATCGATGAGTTTGGCAGCCATTAGCGCACCTCGCTAGAATCGACGCCGGGCACGCGGCGGCAGGAATACTCGTCCGTGGCAAACTTAGGCACTTGCACGCCCTCGAGCTCGCGGGCAAGCGCGGCCGAAAGCTCGATGCCGGCGGCGCGGCGCACGGCCTGCACGGCAAGCGGGGCCGAGATGCGGCGGCGGTAGTCGGCCGAGCCCCACATGTTGGTGCCGTAGCTCAGCGCGCGCACGGACGCGGCCAGGGAGCGCAGCTCGTCCTCGGAAGGCCGCTCGTTCACCAGGCCGCATGCCTCGCCCTGCAGCAGGGTCGCACGCAGCGGGCGGGCGCCCACGGTGACATGCCAGCTGTTGTCCCACCAGGCGGCGGTGACATTGAGCGAGGGGAAGTCGGTCGCGGCCTTGCGCACAGCCTCATAGCTTGCGCGGTAATCGTGCTTAACGACCACCACGTGCTCGATCACGTCGCGCACGTAGCCCATGTCCACGAACTCGGCGAGCGGCACGCGACCGGCACCCGTCAGCTCAACATAGGAATCGAGCGCGAGAAAGGCGGAGAGAACGTCCGAGAAGCCAAAGCGGCCGTAGATGCTGCCGCCCACCGTGGCGGTATTGCGCAGCTGCACGCCCACGATGTCATGGACGGCGAACTCAAAGACATTGTTGACAAGCACGTTGAGCCCGGCATGACGCTCGAGCTGGCGCAGGGTGCACATGGCACCGATGCGAAACTCGGTCTCGGTCTCCTCGATCTGATCGAGTCCGCAGGCCGAAAGGTCAATCGCCGTCGCCACGCGACGCGAACCCAGGCGCATCCAGATGCCGCCGCCCACAATCTTATTGTTGCGGTTCTTCTGTAAGAGCTCATAGGCTTCGGCCGCGTTTCCAACACGGACGTAGGTACCGAACTTGAGCACGTTCTCCCCCATCTCTCCACTTGTCCAGTACTTTTAAGTTTACCAAACGAGGGGCCGCACACCGTTTTAGGACAAAATCCACCCACCCATCCATAACTTGCGGTGATATACGGACTGATTAGTCGTTCTGGAACGCAAAACAGTCCGTATATCACCGCAAGTTATGAGGAGTCCTCCGGGATAGAAAAGGCTCCCAGCCGGATAGCTGGGAGCCTCATCACATGCTATATCAAGCGAAGATTTAGCAGACGCCCTGGGCGAGCATGGCGTCGGCGACCTTCAGGAAGCCGGCGATGTTGGCGCCCATGACGAAGTTGCCCTCCTGGCCATACTCCTTGGCGGTGTCGTCCACGTTGTGGAACATGCCGCGCATGAGCTGCTCGAGCTTGCCGTCGACCTCCTCGAAGGTCCAGGACAGGTGCTCGGCGTTCTGGCTCATCTCCAGGCCGGACACGAGCACGCCGCCGGCGTTGGCAGCCTTACCGGGCATAAAGGCGACGCCGTTCTCCTGGAAGTAGGTCGTGGCCTCGATGGTCGTGGGCATGTTCGCGCCCTCGCCGACCACCTTGCAGCCGTTGGCGACGAGCGCCTGGGCGTCCTCGAGCAGCAGCGTGTTCTCGCGAGCGCAGGGCAGCGCGATGTCGCAGGGCAGCTGCCACACGCCGCGGCCGTCACCCTCGTGCCACGTGGCATTGGGCTTCTCGTCGACGTACATGGCGAGCGTGACGCCCTTGTCGTGGCCGGAGCGCTTCTTGTTGTAGACATGCTCGAGCACGGTGTAGTCGATGCCGTCGGGATCCTCGACCCAGCCATGGGTATCGGAGCAGGCCAGCACCTTGCCGCCGAGCTGGGAGACCTTCTGGACCGCGTAGATGGCGACGTTACCGGAGCCGTGAACGACGACGTTCTTGCCCTCGAAGGAGTCGCCGCGGCTCTTGAGGTACTCGTCCACAAAGTAGGCCAGACCGTAACCGGTGGCCTCGGTACGGGCAAGCGAGCCGCCAAAGGAGAGGCCCTTGCCGGTAAGGACGCCGGTCCACTCGTTGGTCAGACGCTTGTACTGACCGAACAGGTAGGCAACCTCGCGGCCGCCAACGCCCAGGTCGCCGGCAGGAACGTCGGTGTTGGGGCCAATGTGGCGATAGAGCTCGGTCATGAAGGACTGGCAGAAGTGCATGATCTCGTTGTTGGACTTGCCCTTGGGGTCAAAGTCGGAGCCGCCCTTGCCGCCGCCCATGGGAAGGGTGGTCAGGCTGTTCTTGAGGATCTGCTCCAGGCCCAGGAACTTGAGCATGCCCAGGGTGACCGTCGGGTTAAAGCGCAGGCCGCCCTTGTAGGGTCCGATGGCAGAGTTGAACTCGACGCGGTACCCGCGGTTGACCTGGACCTTGCCCTGGTCGTCGACCCAGGGGACACGGAACATAACGATGCGCTCGGGCTCGACGAGGCGCTCAAGCAGGGCGGCCTCCTCGTACTCGGGGTGGGCGTCGAGCGCCGGCTGAATGGTGCCGAGGATCTCGGTCGCGGCCTGGATGAACTCAGGCTGCTCGGGATAGCGGGCCTTGAGCTCTTCGAGAACTTTCTGCGTGTAGCTCATGCTTCCTCCAATGATG
>JAIHVJ010000148.1 GCA_022720335.1 Collinsella sp. | reverse complement strand
AGTATGCATTTGGCGGAGCGGTTTATGCAAAAATGCTGCTGCGGGCGCGTCGGCAGCTCGCTAGAACTTGAATCCCAGGGCAGGTTACTCGGCGCTTTTGAGGGCGCCGACCATGTCGATCTTGTTGAGGGTACGATTGGTGGCGAGGTTGACGATAAACGTAAAGCCAAAGGAAAGCACCACGGCGAGCACGTAGCTTAGCGGCTCGACCTCAACATCAAAGTACAGCGACGGCATCTGCAAAATGTACGTAAAACTCTCGGCCAGCAAGCCGCCCAGTGGCACGCCCAGCGCGGCGCCAATTGCCGTGAGGATCAACGTCTCCTTGTTGACGTAATGGTGCACCTCGCCACGGCGGAAACCAAGCACCTTGATGGTCGCCAGCTCGCGCTCGCGCTCGGAGATATTCGTGTTGGACAGCGTAAACACCACCACAAACGACAGGCACGCCGCCATAAAGGTCACGAGCACCACGACGGAATTGATAATAGTGAAGTTCGCCTCAAAGTTCTCCCAATGCTCGGCCGTGCTCGAAATCGAAAGCCAGCCGTCACTCTTAAGCTTCTTGCTAAACGCAATCTGGTCGGCCGACGAACCCTTGAGCAGCGCAAAGATGCCATTGAGGCGAACGCTGCGCCCAAACGCGCGCTCATAGGTGCTCTGCGTCATGTAAAGCGTGTTGCCCAGATAGTTAAGCGAAATGTCGCTGACCTTGACCTTGGCGACGTTGAGTGACGAATCCTGGACGTGCGCCGTATCGCCCGGTTGAATCCCCAGCACCAGCTGTGAACTCTTACTCAGATACACGTCTCCGTCACGCAAAGACAGTGGCTCTTTGGACTCATCCTCAAGGCGAACATAGTCGTCCAGATCGTTCGTGCGGTCATCGGGCACCACGATCAGCTGCACGGTCTCGCTCTTTCCGCCGAATGTAAAGGTGACGTTGTCGGTCATGATCGGCAGCGTCGAAGTTACGGTCACACCGGAATCCTTGACCGCGCTTCGCTCGTCGAGCGCCGCGCACGTCTGCGAAAAATCGTCGGGATTGGCGACCGCCAGCAGATCGTAGCGTGTGATGTGGCCGTACTGCTTGGGCGAAAGCGCGACCGACGTGTCGCGAATACCCATACCGCAGATCACAAGCGCGGTGCAACCCGCGATGCCAAAGATGGTCATAAAGGCGCGCTTTTTATAGCGGAATAGGTTGCGTGCAGCGACCTTGTTCAAAAAGCCCATGCGGCGCCAGATAAAGCCGATGCGCTCAAGCAAGATGCGCGAGCCAGCGCGCGGGGCCTTGGGACGCATAAGCGAGGCCGGGGTCTCGGCCATCTCGTGGCGGCAGGCGATAATCGTGGCGCCCACCACGCCCACGGCAAACAGCGCCACCGAAACGATCGAGGACACGATGTCGTACGAAAGCAGCATCTGGGGCAGTGAGTACATATCGTCGAACACCGTAAACAGGAACAGCGGCAGGCCCACAAATCCGATGATGTTGCCGAGCACGCCGCCGATCAGACACGCCCACAGCGAGTAGTCCACGTATTTGGACAGAATACGCCCGCTCGAATAGCCGAGCGCCTTGTACAGGCCAATGAGCGTGCGCTCTTCCTCGACCATGCGTGTGGCGGTGGTAAGACTGATGAGCACGGCGACGACAAAGAAGATAAATGGGAAAACCGTGGCGATGGCCTCGATCGAAGAACTGTCGCTCTCCACGCTCGAGTAGCTTGCGATGTTGCCGCGGTCCTGGATGTACCAGGTGCATTCGCCCAGATCGGAAAGCTCGGCGCGGGCATCGGCAAACTGTTGATCGGCGGCGGCGCGACGCTGATCCAGGTCGGCTTGCGCCTGCGCACGCTCGTCGCTGCCCTCGGCCATGCGGTTGATGTTGTCCTGCTCAATCCCAAAGAGCATATTCGCCTGACGCTCAGCCGCGTCCAAGCTCGCCGGCGTGTCGACCGTCAGCTCCTGGGCGCGCGCCTTCTCACGCTCCTCGCGGATCTTCTCGATATTGCCCTTGACCTCATTGATCTTTGCCGCGTAGGAATCCGAATAGGAGTTGAGGCTCTTGGCTCCCTCGACGATCACGTGGACCGCGGAGTAGGAAGAAGATGTCGCGGCGTCCTCGCTCACATAGAACTTATAGTCCGCCGCCGAAGCAGCGCGAAAGGCGTTGACTGTCGAGTCAGAACTTACATCAGTGGGGTCGAGGACCTCAGCCGTAATGGTGTAATCGCCCGCGGCAAACTGGTCCTTGGCGCTTTGATTGGACGAGCTCGCGTCATTGGCGGCAAAACTCACCGTATCGCCGATTTTCTTGCCCGATGCCTTCAGGAACTTCGAAGTCACCGCGACTTCATCGGCGCTCTCGGGCAAATCGCCGTTCACGAGCGCCGGCTGATCGATGTTCTCCTTGGAGAGACTTTGCACGACCACGCGCTCGCGCGTTGTGCCCACGGCGGTGTAGGCGGTCTCGGTGTAGATGCCTTCGGCCGTTTCGACGCCATCGACCTCTTGGATGGCGTCGAGATCATCGTCAGTCAGGCCATAGGTCGACTGCACGTTAATGTCATAGACATTTTGCTGGTCGAAGTAGGCATCAACCGAATCACACAGATCCTCGCAACCCGCCTTAAGGCCGCACATCACGCTCACGCCAAGCGCGGTGATGACCACGATTGACAAAAAGCGCTTAAGACTGCCTCGGATTGTGCGGTAGATGCCACGGCGAAAAACCGTCGGCACCATATCGTTTGAGCTTTGGGCAGTGCGGTAGGTCGTAAAATCCTGCTCGCGCTCCGTGTTCTGCGCGTCGCGGCGTAGGCTGTTTTGGCGGTCTTGGTCCATGGGCGCTACCACTCGATCGTCTCGATAGGCACGGGATTTTGCTGGACCGTCTCGCTCTCCACGCGACCGTTCTTAAAGCGGATCAGGCGATCGGCCATGGGCGCCAGCGCGGAGTTGTGGGTGATGATGATGACCGTAATGCCCTGCTTGCGGCAAGTGTCCTGCAGCAGCTGCAAGATCTGCTTGCCGGTTTTATAGTCAAGTGCGCCCGTGGGCTCGTCGCACAAAAGCAGCTTGGGGTTCTTTGCCAGTGCGCGGGCAATGGACACGCGCTGCTGCTCGCCGCCCGAAAGCTGCGCGGGGAAGTTGGCGAGGCGTTCACCCAGGCCGACCTGGCGAAGCGTCTGTTCGGCATCGAGCGAATCGGGGCAGATTTGCGCCGCGAGTTCGACGTTCTCAAGCGCCGTCAGGTTAGGGACCAGATTGTAGAACTGAAAGACAAAGCCGACATCGGCGCGACGGTATTCCACAAGCTGTGCCTCGTTGGCGGCGCTCACATCGCGCCCGTCCACCGTCACAGTGCCGGAGGTCGCCGTGTCCATACCGCCCAGGATGTTGAGCGCCGTGGTCTTGCCGGCACCCGAAGCACCCAAAATGATGGCGAGCTCGCCGCGCTCGACCGTAAAGCTCGCGCCGTCGAGTGCGTGAATGCGGGCGTCGCCCTCGCCGTATGCCTTGATGACGTCTTTGAATTCGATATAAGCCATCGATCGGTTCCCATCTGGTCGGATAACTCTTTAGTATTACCCATTTCGCACCGACTAAAAAGGGACGGGTTTATTTTGGCAGGTTCTATATGGGGAAACGGCAGCTATAGATGAGGCGCCGGGGAGGCAGAGAAATCATCGATGGGGTCAGGCCGACCGCCAAACACAACGCACGCATCTCAATCTGTCAGCCAAATCATTCGAACAGCTGTTCGTTTCTATGATATGATTCAGCTATCTAAGCAGGCCAATACGCAGAAAGGCGGCCAACATGGCGTTCGACTTTAAGAAGGAATGCAAGGAGCTCTACAGACCTGCGAGCAAGCCGAGTATCGTAACTGTCCCGCCTATGAGCTACGTTGCCGTTCGCGGAAAGGGCGACCCAAATACCGAAGGTGGCGAGTATCAAAATGCCCTGCCGCTGCTTTACGGCATCGCCTATACCGTCAAGATGTCAAAGAAAGACTCAAGGAGTATCGAGGGCTATTTCGACTTTGTGGTACCGCCGCTCGAGGGCTTCTGGTGGCAAGACTCCCCGAGCGGCGACATCGATTATGTACGCAAGGACGATTTCAACTTTATCTCGTGCATCCGCCTGCCCGATTTCGTCACTCAGGATGACTTTGACTGGGCGGTCGCGGAAGCCACGGCCAAAAAGAAACTGGACTTTTCTGCCGTCGAGCTGCTTAAAGTTGACGAGGGTCTCTGCGTTCAATGCATGCATACCGGACCCTACGACAGCGAGCCGGCAACCGTAGACGCCATGCATGAATATGCGACCGAGCAGGGCTATGTCCCCGACTTCTCAGACACCCGTTTACATCACGAAATCTATCTTTCCGATCCACGCAAGTGTGCGCCGGAGAAACTTAAGACTGTGGTTCGTCATCCTATCAAGCGCGCTGAATAGCGTGGAGCGTCATTTCACGCGCTGGGTTTTAAGCCAGCCAACCAGCCGCCGATCAAAGCGAACTCGAGCGAGCTTTGGTCGAAGTCGGCTACTACAGGCAAAGCACTCGAACGCTACTCCTCGTACGCGCCCTCAAGCCGGAGCAGCCACTCCTTACGGTCGAGGCCGCCGGCATATCCGTTGAGCGACCCGTCGGCGGCAACCACGCGATGGCACGGCACAATAATCGAAACAGGGTTACGCGCGACCGCAGCCCCCACGGCACGGGGGGACACAACGGGCGCCTCGTTTCCCGGCACACGATGTCGAGCCGCAACACGCTGGGCGATCTCGCCATACGTAGCGACCTCGCCACGCGGAATAGAAAGCAGCTCGTACCAAACTTCACGCTGAAACGCCGTGCCAATCAAATGCAACGGCGGCGTAAACCGAGGTTCCTGCCCTGCAAAATAAGCATTCAGCCAAGCCCACGAACGCTCAAGCACCGAAGAAGCCGCACCATTTGCAGGACTCACCGACGACATGCCGCCAGCACCAGAAACTGCATCGGCGCCTTCAACATGTTCAGGATCTTCTTTGAGAAGCGTGGAGCCAAAATGCTCCTGTCCCTCAAACCAAAGCCCCGTCAGACCGCGGCCATCAGCGGCAAGCAAGATTTCGCCCAAAGGCGAAGCAAACGTCGTCGTGACCACCAGCGGCTCCTTTCAAAACTCCGCAACATAATACCGCGAATTGTGCAGACAACCCCAATCGACCCCAAAGTCACCCAAGGCAGCAGGCGCGCAGCGCCGAGGCCGCCGCCGGGACTAGGGCCCGCAACAGCCACGCGCCCCCACATCAGCCCAGCGGCCTCAACCAACAACGACCCCATCGCAGGCCGCTTGCAGCAGCGTCACCGCAGGCGGGGGCCGGGCTCAGTTTTCAGAACACTCCGCAGACCAGTGTGGCGCCTTGTCCGCGGCTCCGAAGGAGCAGGATAAGGGGGTTTCCATG
>JAIHVJ010000472.1 GCA_022720335.1 Collinsella sp. | reverse complement strand
GGCTCTGTTAGACCAGGATTGACATACATGTGTCCCCACGGTGCCATATCGTTGACCCCATAGACCGCGATGATGGGGGCAGCATGAACGCCGAAGACCTGGTCCTCAACTTCAAGAAGGGCATGGCGAACCTCAGCAAGACCGAGCGCCGCCGCGCTATCGAGTCCGTCAGGGACGTGATCCGCGCGGCGGCGTTCGACGACGCGGCCGGCTCCGCCTACGAAATCGAACGCTGCCCGCGCTGCGGGTCCGCCGCGGTCGTGAAGAAGGGCAAATCGAAGAACGGCGAGCAGCGCTACCTCTGCCGGGGCTGCGGCAGGACCTTCGGCATGGGCAGCGAGCGCATCCTGGGGACGAGCAAGCTCCCGAAGGAGACCTGGATGGCCTACGCCGAGTGCTTCGTGCTCATGCTGCCCCTGCGCGAATGCGCGAGGCGCTGCCGCGTCTGCCTCAAGACCGCCTACACCATGCGCCACAGGCTGATCGAGTGCCTCTCGGCCTACTCCCCCTCGTTCAGGGTCGAGCGGGGCTGCGGCTGCGAGCTCGACGAGACCTATTTCCCCGAGTCGTTCAAGGGCAACCACGCGAAGGGGTCGTTCACGATGCCGCGCCCCTCCCGGCACCGCGGCAAGCAGGTGCACAGACGCGGGCTGTCGCGCGAGCGCACGGTCGCGCGGCAGCTCGCGCACGGCGTCTGCAGGAGCCGCGTCCGCGACATGTTCAACGTGGAGCCGCCCTACATGGACTACTGGGCCGCGCCCGCCGCATAGAGGCGGTAGAATGGTCGCACCGCGATACACGAGGAGGGGTGAGGCCATGCCGTCGAACATACCGGCCACGACGATCCGCATCGACCCGGAGGTCAAGAGGGAGGCCACGGCCATCCTGGACGAGCTCGGCCTGTCCATGTCCACCGCCGTCAACGCGTTCCTCAGGGCGCTCGTCCGAGAGGGCGGGATGCCGTTCGAGATGAGGGTCAAGACGCCGGCGCCCGACGAGGAGACGGCGAGTTAGCCGGCAGGTCGGCATGAAACGGCAGGGCCAGGCGAGCAACTCGTCCGGTCTCGGGCGCATCGCCCCTTGCCGGATTCAGATTCGACAAGGGGCGACCATTGTGCAATCGCAAGAAGATGACGGGGCGGAATGTCAATCCTGGTCTAACAGAGCCT
>JAIHVJ010000147.1 GCA_022720335.1 Collinsella sp. | reverse complement strand
CGGCGAGATGTTCCGCGTGACCACGCTCGACCCCAAAAACCCGCCCCTCACCGAGTCCGGCGAGGTCGACTGGAGCCAGGACTTCTTTGGCAAGCATGCGAGCCTCACCGTGTCCGGCCAGCTCAATGCCGAGAACTTTGCCATGGCCTTTGGCGATGTGTACACCTTTGGCCCCACCTTCCGCGCCGAAAACTCCAACACCACGCGCCACGCCGCCGAGTTTTGGATGATTGAGCCCGAGATGGCCTTCGCCGACCTCAACGACTACATGGACAACGCCGAGGCCATGCTCAAGTACGTTCTTAAGGACGTTATGGCCACCTGCCCCGACGAGCTCAATATGCTCAACAAGTTTGTGGACAAGGGTCTAATCGAGCGCCTGAACCACGTGGCAAACTCCGACTTTGCCCGCGTTACCTACACCGAGGCCGTCGAGATCCTGGAGCAGGCCGTCGCCGCCGGCCACAAGTTCGACTATCCCGTGAGCTGGGGCATCGACCTGCAAACCGAGCACGAGCGTTTCCTGACCGAGGAGCACTTTAAGCGCCCGACCTTCGTAACCGACTACCCGGCCGAGATCAAGGCGTTCTACATGCGCATGAACGAGGACGGCAAGACCGTCGCCGCCGCCGACTGCCTGGTTCCCGGTATCGGCGAGATTATCGGCGGCTCCCAGCGCGAGGAGCGCCTGGATCTGCTCGAGGCCCGCATCAAGGACCTGGGCATGAATCCCGAGCAGTACAAGTACTACCTTGACCTGCGCCGCTACGGTTCCTGCAAGCACGCCGGCTACGGTCTGGGCTTCGAGCGCTTGGTCATGTATCTGACCGGCGTGGGCAACATCCGCGACGTCCTGCCGCACCCGCGTACCGTGGGCAACGCCGACTTCTAATCTCCACAGCGCACCCAGCGCATTACAGCACATCGCGCCAGCGCCTCTCGGCAAGCCGAGGGGCGCTTTTTTCAACAGCATCCGTCAAGCTTTTGGCAAGGTTTTGGTCAGTTAGGCAGGGTTGTTGAAAACTCGACCCGCCGTTTGCCGGCAACCATCGACCGTCCAAGGCGTCACGCGTCCTTGGCCAGGCTCCGCACCCTAGGCTCTGATCTGCCATCACCAAAAAAGGAAAGGACGTGGGCGCTATGACCGAAGCCGTTGTTGAAAACTACGAGACCACGACCAGGGGCTCCGCCTCGATGGCAGCCTATCGCGCCGTACGCATTCTGCAGCTCTTGAGCGAGAACACCGGCGAGGACAAGGCGCTGCTTTCCGACGAGCTGGTCGAGCTCCTCGCCCATCCCAACGACCCCGCCCGCATGCCCATCTCGGCGGCACGCCGCAGCATCTATACCTCGATATCTGCACTTCGTCACGCCGGATACGAAATCGACTATAAGCGCGGCGTGGGCTATCGGCTTCTCACCCGTCCACTTGCTGACGAGGAAATCATACGGCTCCACGGCATGGTCATGCGCAACCGGTCGACGCCCATAGCCATTCGAAAGAGCATGGCGCAGCACCTGGTCGCCATGGCGAGCGCCGATGTTCGTGACTATCTCGATATGCCCGAACCGGCACCGGCCGCCAACGACGCGCCCGTCAAGACAACGCGTTCGCACGCCAAGCGTATCGACACGTGCGAGCTCGTCGAACAGGCCATCGACCATGGAACAACTGTCAGCTTTGACATCTCAAACGTCCTGACCCGAGGCGAAACTGAGGTGGTGCGGATGACGGTCCGGCCCTTTGCCATCAGGCAGCGCGATGGCGTCTCGTATCTGCTGGGAACGGTCTACGACACCCGAGGCGCCGACGACACCCTGCGCACCGTTGAGGTCAGCCGCATGAGAAACGTCAGCACGCGTTTGCTCGACGGCAAGAAACTCTTTGCCGCGCTAGACGAAGAAGACAGCCCCGCGCCCGCAGCGTAAGCCCCGTTACCGTCCGTCGTTCCTCAGCACCGCCCATCCAGTTCAGTATTAAAAAACCCGCCAGGTTATTGTAAAAATGGACATCGGCGTTACTATAGTCCCACTTGCACTTTTTCCTAGTGCAGTGTTTCCAGCCATTTTTATACTGGGGGTAATGATATGAAGGACATCACCATCAGCCGCAGGAGCCTTCTTGTCTCCGCTGGCCTGCTCGCGCTCGCTCCGCTCGCCGGATGCGGCGGCAACTCTGGTTCCGGCTCCGCTGCCGCCGGTTCCGACTACACCATCGGCGTTCTGCAGCTCACCGAGCACTCCGCGCTCGATGCCGCCAACGACGGCTTCGTCAAGGCCATCAAGAAGAGCGGTCTCAAAGTCAAGATCGACCAGAAGAACGCCCAGAACGACCAGTCCACGTGTAAGTCCATTTCCGACAAGTTCGTAGGCGACGGCGTCAATTTGATCTATGCCATCGCTACGCCCGCCGCGCAGGCTGCCGCCGGCGCCACCGCCGATATCCCCATCGTTGGCTGCGCCATCACGGACTACGCTGCTTCCGGCCTGGTCCAGGACAACGACAAGCCCGGCACCAACGTCACGGGCGCTTCCGACCTCACCCCGGTCGCCGAGCAGCTCGAGATGATGCAGAAGGTCCTGCCCGACGTTAAGAAGGTCGGCCTGCTCTACTGCACCGCCGAGTCCAACTCCGACGTCCAGATCAAGGCCGCCAAGAAGGAGCTCGACAAGCTGGGCCTCGAGTACACTGACTTCACCGTCTCGAGCTCTAACGAGATCCAGTCCGTTGTCGAGTCTGCCGTGGGCAAAGTCGACGCGCTGTACTCCCCCACCGACAACACCATCGCCGCGGGCGCTTCGCAGGTCGGCCAGATTTGCAAGGAGAACAAGCTCCCCTTCGTTACCGGCGAGGAGGGCATGTGCAAGGCCGGCGGCGTGTTCACCCTCTCCATCAACTACGAGGACCTGGGCTACGCCGCGGGCGAGATGGCCGTCAAGATCCTGAAGGGCGAGGCCAAGCCCGAGGATATGCCGATTAAGCATCTCTCGAGCAAGGACCTGGTCGTCGTCAAGAACGACGAGATGGCCGAGGCTCTGGGTATCGACCTTTCCGCTCTGGACGCGTAGCGGCATGCGCGGCGATGTGCCTAGGGCCCATACTCGCGCCGTTGCCGCGCTATTCAATATCTGAGCCACAGGGGCGGACGCCAAAGACCGGCGTTCGCCCTGCTTGTTACGGATGAGACAAAACATCCGGCAGCAGCTCTTTTATGCAGTGTTACCGCTATTATGGAAAATCACGTGTCCACCCTATCCTAGGAGGTATGAAGCATGCTCATTGCATTACAGGGCGCCGTTTCCCAGGGTGTCCTCTGGGGCATTATGGTGCTTGGCGTGTTTATCACGTTCCGCCTGCTCGACATCCCCGATATGACCTGCGACGGCAGCTTTGCCCTCGGCGGCTGCGTCTGCGCCGTGCTCATCGTCAACAATAACGTCGACCCCCTGCTCGCCGTGCTGGCCGGCATGTGCGCCGGCGCCATCGCCGGCGCCGTCACGGGCATCTTGACCACCGTCTTTGAGATTCCCGCAATCCTCGCCGGAATCCTTACGCAGATCAGTCTGTGGTCCATCAATCTGCGCATCATGGGCAAATCCAACACACCCATCCTTGCCAAGGGCACCATCTTCTCGTCTGTCAGCAACATGACGGGCCTGCCGCAGTCCACTGTTGCCATTATCCTGGGCATTGCGCTGGCCGTGGCCATCGTCGCCATCCTGTACTGGTTCTTTGGCACCGAGATCGGCTCGGCGCTGCGTGCCACCGGCAACAACGAGTACATGATCCGCGCCCTGGGCGTTAACACCAACACCACCAAGATGATCGCCCTCGTGCTCTCCAACGCCCTCATCGGCCTTGCCGGCGCGCTCATCTGCCAGAGCCAGAAGTACGCTGACATTGGCATGGGCACCGGTGCCATCGTTATCGGTCTTGCCGCCATTGTTATCGGCGAGGTGCTCGGCCGTCTGCTGCCCGGCGGTCTGACGCAGTTTAGCGTCCGTCTTGCCTCTGCCGTCTTTGGCTCCGTGGTCTACTTCCTCATCCGCGCCATCGTGCTGCAGCTGGGTATGGATGCCAACGACATGAAGCTGCTCTCCGCCGTGATCGTTGCCGTGGCCCTGTGCGTGCCCGTGGTTTGGGAGCGCTATAAGCTCCGCAGCTCCTACACGAAGGGGGATGAGGCAGATGCTTAAGCTCTCGCACGTCAAAAAGACCTTTAACAAGGGCACCGTCACCGAGAAGCGCGCACTCACCGGCGTCGATCTCACCCTTAACGACGGCGACTTTGTAACCGTGATCGGCGGCAACGGCGCCGGCAAGTCCACGCTGCTCAACATGATCGCCGGCGTGTATCCGCTCGATTCGGGCGTTATTGAGCTTGACGGCAACGATATCTCGCGTCTGAGCGAGTCGCAGCGCGCCAAGTACCTGGGCCGAGTGTTCCAGGACCCCATGCGCGGCACCGCAGCCGACATGCAGATTGCCGAGAACCTGGCCCTCGCCAAGCGCCGCGGCCAGCGTCGCGGTCTTTCGTGGGGCGTCACCAAGGCCGAGAAGGACGAGTACATTGAGCTGCTCAAACGCCTGGACCTTGGCCTGGACACACGCCTCAATGCCAAGGTCGGTCTGCTTTCGGGCGGCCAGCGCCAGGCGCTCACCCTGCTGATGGCCACGCTCACTAAGCCGCGCCTGCTGCTGCTCGACGAGCACACCGCCGCACTCGACCCCAAGACGGCTTCTAAGGTGCTCAACCTGACCGAGGAGATCGTCGACGAGAACCACCTGACCACGCTCATGGTCACGCACAACATGAACGACGCCATCCGCCTGGGCAACCGT
>JAIHVJ010000146.1 GCA_022720335.1 Collinsella sp. | reverse complement strand
GAGGCAGCCGAACCTTCAAGCACTATTCCACAAAGAACAATCTCCGCGCCGCCAATAAGAACTGTTATCAGGCGCTCTGCCTTTTTGCTCTCGCCGCTCGCATAAAAAGGCGGCAAAGCGCACAAGATCACATATAGCCCGGGAAGGGAATACAGGATCGATAGTCCAAGCCCCCCATCAACCGCAGTGTTTTGCGTAAGAATCAACTGAACCCAAACGGCAATTATCACTGAGCAGGTTGTCGATAAAAGAAGACTAGAAATATAGCACGGACTGACCAAGCCGCCCATAGAATCAGAAATGGAAGAATAGAGAGGATGAAAGATGATAACACTGCAGTAATTTTTTTTGAGGCTCTCATCGATTCCGCGTCTCCTTGCGCACCCACATTCCACTCCGCCTTAAATCAAGTATAAATAAAAACTTGAATGCAAGTTTGTTTTGATTAGTATGGAAACTATATCCATTTAGTTCTAATTTGTTCGTAGTATCAAATCGATACCGACACTAGCATGACGTAGTCTTTCAAGACAGCTATTCAACATTGGAGGTCACCGCTATGGACAATGTGAACCACCTAAACGAACTCTCAATACAGTCCCAGCTTAGCATCCTTGAAAAACTGGTCGCGGACGCGGAACAATCTACCGACGCAAGACGCGATTTCGAAGCTCAGCCTCGTGCCGTATTCCAGAAATATGGAATTACAGACCTCCAAATCAAAGCGGGAAATCGAAAAGTCTCTCTGTACGAACTGGTGGAGTCAACCGAAAAGGAGGCGCGTGTCCCCGTTGCACGCGCAGTATATCGTCGTATCCAACTTGCATATTATGACGAGGACAACGAAGCTGAGCCGCAAACGATACCTCTCGTAAACGTTGTACTTAATGCAAACGCAGTAACGAACGCAAACATCATTCTGAACGCAAACGGAATGGCAAACGCAAACGCGAATGCTCAAAACAACGCCAACCTTAAGTACGACGTCAACACAATGGGCTATGGATCAGCTTTTTTTATGAACAAACCTGATGTTGTTGAACTATCGGAATCGTACAAACAAACTTCTGTTTTCAGGAAATTTGATCAAGAGGGCTTGAGTGCAGCGAGGCAAGCAGCCATGCTTAAAACAGCAATCAAGAATTCCAGCTCCAATACCATCAACCCCGAAGGGGCTTCCAATGGGGTCGCCCGCGGGTATTATCGCTCCGTCGAATTCGAAGTTACTTACTCCGAGAACGAAGGCACCTTGGTAATCACCGACGCCCGTTTGCTCGCGGCATGATTTCCGAAAGCTCGCAGCACGTGCTGTTCCGCAGACCTCGAATGCTGACATTTATAACAACATATAAATGTGGCGCTGTGTGTGATCATTGTCTGATGAGCTGCACTCCGAACAACAGTGACAGGCTTACTCTTCCCCAAATGCGGCAATTCATCGATAGCTTCGCCGAAGTATGCGTCGGAAGTGGTGTTGTTGTGTTTACGGGCGGAGAATGCACCCTTCTTGGCGATGACCTTCTCGAGGCCATCGCATATGCGAATTCTTTAGGACTCTTTACTCGAATTGTAACGAATGCGTGGTGGGCAAAAAGCGAAAGAGACGCAGAAACGTTCCTCAACGAATTGAAGTCATGTGGCCTTGACGAAATCAATATCAGCTGCGACGACTTTCATGCGGAATATATACCCCTCGAGAATGTGCGCAACCTTTGGAACTCAGCAAAAACAATGGGCTTTCAAACTCTCGGCATTGCGGTCTGCAGAGATAACAACAGTACAATCAGCCCGGCATACCTGTGCAAGTACCTTAATGAAGACATTCCACTCCTGCATCAGTTCGACGATAATACCCAGCCTCCCAGCGCGCCAGCCCGCTTCATCACGGATTCAGGCATCACGCGAATTGGGCGCGCACGAAATCTCAGTCTCAACCAAAATGCGCGACCGCAGGCACGTCTCTTAGCGTCACACTGTTCCGACTGCGGCCGAGACTTCGTTATTTCCCCAAACTGCCATCTTGCACCCTGCTGCGGAATAAATGCAGAGGAAACTTGGCTTTTCGATCTTGGCAAAATCAATCTGACGGATGACATTAATGAACTGCAGCTGCTCCTACTTAATTACATACAATACATAGGACCAGGAGGGCTGCTGAAGCACTTGCGCACGAGCGGAGGCCTTTCTTCATTTGGGCGCTCAAGCTACCTCTCTCAATGCGAGATTTGCGAAGACATCGCCCTCTCGAAAGAGGCACAGAC
This sequence comes from Collinsella sp., assembly GCA_022720335.1. Lineage (GTDB taxonomy): Bacteria > Actinomycetota > Coriobacteriia > Coriobacteriales > Coriobacteriaceae > Collinsella. The sequence continues at coordinate 2,873 of JAIHVJ010000146.1, read as the reverse complement.
CTGTCTTGCAAAGCTAGCTCCTAAACTGGCAGCCGACTTGATTGTCGAGACTAAATTCGAGACTACCTTTATCGGAAATGGGTCTGATATACATGATTGAAGTGCTACCCTCTTTAAATTCGCTCTCGAGTAATCCACTCCGTAGATTGGACACTCTTGGAGTAACAGATTTTTTAGACACACTTGACATATCTATAGATCCTTTTGAATGCGCGCATCGCATCTGGGATCAACTTGACAGGGAGCATCAAGAGATCGTCTCCTTCCTGATGCTAGGTGGAGAGATTGATCTCGATTCAGAAGTGGCAAAAAGAAGTCTGCTGAAAGGCACTGTTGAAACCATAGCCTCACTCGGGCTGCTAAGCAAGCACAATGGCAATGCCTCCCTTTCCGGTTTATCTCTAATCCGATATCATGGCATCTGGCTTTTTGCCGATGCGCCATCACCCTCGCCTTTACTATATTTTGGCTCTGATTCAATTGGGCTCGCTCGTCGGCTAAGCCCATCCCCCGGAAAGAATGCCTTAGACCTCTGCTCTGGACCAGGCATCCAGGCACTCATACTGGCAAAATCTGGAATGCACGTCACGGCGATAGATATCAATCCAATCGCCTCAGAAATCTGCCAACTAAACGCACTGGTCAATGGTATTAGCGAAGATTTAACTGTTCTAACCGGAAGTCTCTACAACGCACTAAACAATATCGAAAGCTCTTGCAGCTATGAACTCATTACGGTGAATCCTCCTTTGCTCCCAATCCCAGAAGACGTACCATACCCCTTCGTTGGCGATGGCGGCCCAGATGGCCTCAACATCACAAGCAAGGTTATTCGAGGTGCAGGAGATAAACTCACTGATAGCGGATACCTCTCTGCAATTGGAATGATTGGCCTTGGAACCAACAATCAATCAGCATTTGAACGAATACAGAACGATTTGTTGCAAGCTGGCCTCAATGGCGTCTTGACAATAATCTCGAGCTTTAACCTCGGACCCCAATCTGGCTGGATCGACGGTATCGCATGCACATCTGTTGCACATGCTCCAGGAAAATATTCCAGCAAAGAGGAGGCTGTAAAACAGATATCGCGCGCATACAAAAAAATCCACTACGACCGCGTCTGCACCTATCACTTGAAGGCGTGGAGGGAGAGACAGCCCTTTCAAAATCCCATCCTAACGATTCAAGACTGCTCCGCAGATGGCAACCCACTTGGCCCCTGGATCCTCTAAAGCATCCGTCATACGAAAGCAGGTCAATAGGCTGCGCGCCACTCTCTGATGACGCGCAGCCTATCTCATTTCCCCCGCGCTTTACCGAGCCCGACTCACACCTCATAGTTGGCACCGGTTTTCAAAATGCAAGATTCCGCATACAAAATCACTTCTTCTGTCTAGGTGGCAGACCTACGATTTTTGTAGTATAAAGTTCCTCTCAATGCCTTCAATCTATTTCGAGATTGAGAAGAACTTGCATCGGGTTTCATAGAAGCGATATAGATGATACGTTTTGTCCTATCTATATTCCGACATACATCAGGATGCCTCGTCTTTATCGTCATTTCAATAGTCGGCTTGGCCCTTTCCCACATTGCCCCCTTTTTGAACGGTAAATTAATTGACTTCCCGCACGTGGACCTCGTGGACAGGCCCCCTTGTGTAGCTGCACCCGAGGCGCCTCCCCGTCGCCCTCCAGCGCCGGGGTTCCCCTCCATCACGAAGAGGTAATCCCCGTCCGGCCTCGCCGTCTCTGCAACGCCGAGCCTCCCGAGCGACTCGAGGAGGGCGGGCTCGTCCCAGGAGATTTGACAATACTATAGAGACACGTCCCAAATTAGCTACTCAGTAGTTACTGCTGCTGGGCGCGGCGGGCGGCTCGGCGGGCCCTTGCTTCCTGGATCTCATCGAGGTGAGCGATGATCTCGGAGGCGCTCTCCTCGATCGCCTTGCCGTCGGTACGCACTACAAAGCAACCCAGGCGCTTCATGAGAGCACGAGCCTCCTCGAGCTCGCTTCGCACGCTCTCGGGCTCGGCATAGGAGCCGGCGACGGCACGGGCATAGTCGTCGCCCAAGCGGCTGTCGCGAATCTCAGAAATAACGTCGACGGTCGAAATCAGGCCAAACAACCGCATCGGGTCTACCTCGTAAATCGACTTGGGCGGCTCCATACCGTGCGCCAACGGAACGTTGGCGACCTTGTAGCCCTGATAGGCCAAATACATCGACAGCGGCGTCTTGGATGTGCGCGACACGCCCAGCAGCACGATATCGGCACCCGACAGATCGTCGCAACCACGTCCGTCATCGTGCTCGACAAAGTACTCCATGGCCTCGATGCGGTGGAAATACCGGTCATCGGTCTTATGGATCACACCCGCCACTCCTTTTGGCGGCACGCCGATAAGCGACGACAGCACGGCAAGCGTCGGGCCGATCAGGTCGACCGAGCGAATGTGCAGCATGCCCAAGTAGTCGAGCACGCGAGCACGAAGCGCCGGATCGACAATTGTGTGGAATACGGCGATATCACGATGGTCGGCATCGACTCGCGGGCCCACAAACGACTTGACCTGCTCCACCGAGGTCACCTTAGGCAGACGTAAAACACGAAAAGCCCCTTCATCAAATTGCCCGGACGCCGCAAGCACCACCTCACAAGCGGTATCACCGAGCGAGTCGGAGATAACGATAACGATGGGACGAGCGGCGACCGGGCAATCCATGCGGGGCTCCTTTTGCGCTTATGCGCAGGCTAGCTTACTTTTTGCGGGCAAGCTCACCGATGTTGGCGATGCCGGAGAAAACGGCCTCGAAGCGGTTGAGCAGCTTAAGGCGATTATCGCGGAGCTGCTCGTCCTTGTCCATGACC
>JAIHVJ010000145.1 GCA_022720335.1 Collinsella sp. | reverse complement strand
TGGCACTTCAACAACATTGTCGCAGCCCCGACCCGCGGTCACGAGCGGGGGCTCCTGTCGTTTCCGTGCCCCTGGATTGGGTCATAGTGTCTGTCGTTTCCAAGACATCGGCGTTGCCTTGCTTCGGGAATGCGGCAGATGGGGACGTTCCTTTTTTGCCGGCAGTTTGGGACACTCCTTACGGGGCACCCCCTCCACAGCGCCTATGCCAGCTTGTCGATTTGCCCAATCTCCCAGAGCGGAATGTTGACGAGCGTGCCCTCGTCTCTATATGCCGCTAACGATGTTCTCACGCAGCGCTCGAGCTTGAACTTCTCGCAGGCAATCCTCAGGCTCTTTGCTTTGAGGTTCTCTGCCGCCTTGACCTCGAGCGGAAGCACGGTCCCCGCATGGTCGATGGCAAAGTCAGTCTCTGCATTGCCGGAGGAGGATGACCAATACGCGGGAGTTTTGCCTTGGAGCAAAAGCTCCTGTGCGACGTATTGCTCGGTCAGCGAGCCTTTGAACTCCGTAAAAACAGCGGGCCCGTTCAGAACAATGGCTGGCGAGAGGCCGGAGAGTGCTCCGAGGATGCCGGTGTCGATGCAGAACAGCTTGAAGCCCGAGAGATCCTCGTAGCTTGTGAGCGGTGCTCTTAGGGCGGAAACACGTGGTACCTTATGAACGATTCCATAGTCCATGAGCCACTGGAGGCTTTCCTCAAAATCGCGTGCGCGCGCCCCGGGACGAAGCGCGCCGTAGACGAACTTCTTGTTTTCCTTTGCGAGCTGGCCGGGAAGGGATTTCCAAACCAGCCTCATGCGCTCGACGATGCGGGCTGGCGCATGCTTGCCAAAATCGGATTCGTAAGCTTCGATGATTTGCTGCTGAAGCCTGCGGGCCTCGATGAAATCGTGGGAGGCGGCGAAAGCGGAGACAACTTCTGGCATGCCACCGACAACGAGGTATTCCTTGAGCAGGCGCTCGAGCTTTTCGGAAACGTTCGCCAGCAGGTCCATGTCTGCGGCAAGGATGGCATCTGCGAGCGGATCGCCATCGACGGCACGAACGAACTCGACAAACCCCATGGGGCGCATGGTAAGCTGGTCGATCTTGCCGACGGGGAACGACTCGTTTTCGCGTCGGAGCGCGAGCCCCATATAGGAGCCGGCTGCCATGATATGGTATTCCGGCGCCAGCTCGTTGAAGTATTTGAGCGAGGTGATGCCACGCGGTGCCTCTTGGATTTCGTCGAAGATGATGAGCGTGTCTGTCGGCGTTATGGTCTGGCCGCGCAGGAGCTCTATCTGGGAGATGATGCGTTTGGGGTCAAGGCTTCCGTCGAACAGCGAACGTGCGCCCGGTTCGAGCATAAAGTCAAAACGGATGACGTTTTGATACTGCTGGCCTGCGAATTCGTTGAGAAGCCAGGTTTTTCCCGTCTGGCGGGCCCCCTTAAGCAGGAGGGGCTTGCGGTTTGCCCTAGATTTCCAAGCGATGAGTGCGTCCATTAGCTGTCGCTGCATACTGCCTCCTAACGATCATGGTTAGTATAAGACCGTTTCGGTCTTTCCATCGAAAAATGTGGGAGTAAACCACGTTTTTCCATCGAATAATGTGTGAGGCAACCACGTTTTTCCATCGAATAATGTGGGGGTTTAGGTTGGCACCTGGGGACGTTCCTTCTCTGCCGGCAGTTTGGAACACTCCTTGTTTTGGTGCAAATTAGCTACCCTTGCATCAGAAAACGGCGCCCGTCGGCGATGTTGCCGGCGGGCGCCGTTGTCGTGTGGGCGGTTATGTCGTGGGCGTTATTTGCCGAGCGTGGGCGTCCGAGGCCGCGTGCTACAGCGAGTCGATGAAGCGCTGTTGGGCGGCACGGCCTGCCTCGTCCCATTTAAAGACGCCGGCGTTGTCGAGCACGTGGCCAAACACCACGCCGACCTCCTCGTGCAGGATGTCGATGGCGTTATCCGCCGTGAGCTCATCGGCACGACGGGCAAAGACGTCCAGAGCCCACGCGGCGTGGCTGCGGCATAGGTCGTCGCCCTCGAGTGCGGCGGTAAGGTCGTAGCTGACGTCGACCTTGGCGGCCAGCAGGTGCTCGCGAACGGCACCGAGCTCGGGAACCAGGCGCGGCGGAAGAATGGCCAGGCCCATGACCTCGATCAGGCCAATGTTCTCCTTCTTAATGTGGTGATACTCGGCATGCGGGTGGAACACGCCCAGCGGATGCTCATCGGTCGTAATGTTGCAGCGAAGCGCCAGGTAGGCCTCGTAGATATCGCCACCGGCATTGCCGCGGGAGTCGACGCGGCGAATGACGGGCGTCACGGTGTTGTGCGCCACGCCGTCGGCCGTGTGCGCGATGACGCCCACGGACTCGTCGGTCCACTCGCGCCAGGCGAGGATGATCTTCTCGGCGGCATCGAGCAGCTGAGCACGGTCGTGCGAGCGCAGGCGCAGCACCGAGAGGGGCCACTGCAGCACGGTGCCGGTGACCTGGTCAAATCCGGGCACGCTAAACTGCGAGACCTCGGTTGCGTGCATCATGGGGAACTCGTGCGCGCCGCCCTGGAAGTGGTCGTGCGACAGGATCGAGCCGCCCACGATGGGCAGGTCGGCGTTGGAGCCGATAAAGTAGTGCGGGAACAGGTCCACAAAGTCGAGCAGGCAGGAGAGACCCTTGCGATCGACGTGCATCGGACGATGCTCGGAGCTCATGGCAATGCAATGCTCGTTAAAGTACGCGTACGGGCTGTACTGGAAGCCCCAACGCTCACCGTCAAGCTGGATTGGGATAACGCGCAGGTTCTGGCGAGCGGGGTGAGCGCCGCCGTCGGCTGCAGCGGAACGTCCGGGGTAACCCTCGTTCTCGATGCAGAGCTGGCAGGCAGGATACTTCTCGCCCGTGTTCTTGGCGGCACCGGCTGCGGCGATGTCGCGCGGGTCCTTCTCGGGCTTGGACAGGTTGATCGTGATCTCAAGATCGCCCCAGTTGGTGGGAGTGCTCCATTTGATGTTGCGCGCGATGGCGGCGCGGCGCACATAGCCGGCGTCGCAGCACAGGCCGTAGAACCAGTCGGTCGCGGCGCGGGGCTCGTTGACGCCCATGCGGCCGTTGAATTCCTCGTTTACAACCGAAGGCCTCGGCATCAGCACGCCCATGATGCGCATGGCGATGCGGTCGCGGCCCGATGCCGTGTCCTCGGCGGCACCGTTGACAACGGCGGCCTCGGAAAGCGCGGCAAGCGTGCCCTCCAGGTCAAAATTGGGGAGTGTATCGGGGTGCAAGAACGAGAGTTTCTCGACCTGGAGCGCCCAGGCCATGTCGAGCGCCGGACCCGTGGCGCCGATGCACTCGAGAATGGTGTTGTAGGCCCAGATGCGATCGTCCTGGCCGATCATCGATCGGTGAATAGCGTACTCGATCAGGTTCTGCGCGGCCTCGCGCACGTCAGTCATTACAGCCATGCCGCGTAAGCCCCCTTATCAGAGATGGCGTAGTGACGGGCAGAGCCCTCGCCCAGCCAGCTGTTCATCTTGGTGATAAAGGTGTCGACCAGATCGAGCGGCACGAAGGCCTGGATGGTACCGCCAAAGCCGCCGCCGTGAATACGAACGGCGCCACGGCCGTCGAGCACATGCTCGGCAAGAGCAAGCGCGTACATGGAAGGCTGCTCGGCACCCAGTTTGGCGACGACATTCTGCAGGTACATGGCAGAGCTGGCGCCGGACTCGCGCGTCAGGACCAGGAACTGGTCAATGTCGCCGGCGTTCAGGGCCGCCCAGCGCTTATCGACCAGGCCGTTCTCGTACCAGTAGTGAACGGCACGCAGGCAGGCGCGGTCGCCCAGCTTGGCGCGCAGCTCGGGGAGCTTGGCGTCAAAATCGGCAACGTTTACCTCGCACAGGCGTGCCTTGCCAAACTCGGCGGCGACGTCTTGCATTTCGCGCGGAACGGCGGCGTAGTCATCGGTGGCGGCCACGTGGTCGGCGCCGACCTTAACGAGCACGAGCGCATAGCCGTGATCCTCAAAGTTGAGCTCGAGCTTTTGGGTCTTAGGCTGAGCCTGATCCTCAAAGTCCATGTAGGCAAGACCGCCCAGACACACGGCGGCCTGGTCCATCAGACCGCAGGGCTTGCCGTAGTAGTTGTTCTCGGTGCGCTGGCTCATCTGCGCAAGCGCTACGGGCTCAATGGCGGGCGCGCCCCAGAGCGTTTCCATGGCACGACCGTACGCGGCCTCGACGGCAGCGGAGCTCGAAAGGCCACCGCCCGAGGGAACGGAGCAGGTGAAGGCGAAGTCAAAGCCGTGGGGCTCAACGCCCAGGGCTGCAATCTCGTGGGCCATGCCGCGAACGAGGCTCGCGGACGTGCCCTTCTCGGACTCCTGAACATCCAGCGTGTCGAGCGTGATCTCAAAGGTGGGGTAGCCCTCGTCGGCAACGCGGACCTTGTTGGTGTCGGTTGCCACGGCGATACCGTCGACGGCGACATCGAGCGAGCCGGCGATAACGTGGCCGCCCTCGTGGTCGGTGTGGTTGCCGCTGATCTCGGAACGGCCGGGCGCGTGCACGTAGAGCACCTGGCGGTCGCCGATGGGGCCAAACTCCTCCTCAAACAGCTTGGTGAGGGTGGCGAGCGTCTTTTCGTCGGGGGCGGTCATGAGGGTCCTTTCCTTGGCGCGAACAGGTAAGTTTTGCGTCGTTATGAGTACGTTAACAATTTGAAGCGGCGTGAACTCAGCATTCACGATGCCGCACGTTATGGGCTATGCTAACGTACTCATAACACAACGCTTGTCACTTTTTGAGAATCTGGTAATCGGTAGAAATTCAGCCGTGAACGGTACTGCCGTATGGACTTATAAAGCAGAAGAGATGCAGATAGAAAAA
>JAIHVJ010000144.1 GCA_022720335.1 Collinsella sp. | reverse complement strand
AACGAAAGGGCGCTGACCTTCTGGTCGCGCCCTTGAAGTTGAACGTCAGATTGTCCAAATGCGGCCCGCGCAGCGTCAACTGGTTACGCGGTTCGTAGAACCGCGTAACCCCCTAGTACATCTTTGCGCCGGCGGGAATGGAGGCGTCGAGCTGGATCAGGTTGAGGCGCTCCTCGCCCTCCTCCTCGTGGATAGCGCTGATGAGCATGCCGCAGCTGGGAATGCCCATCATCTTGCGCGGAGGCAGGTTGGTGATGGCGAGCAAGGTCTTGCCGACCAGGTCCTCGGGCTCATAATAACCGTGAATGCCAGAGAGGATAGTACGGTCGGTGCCGGTGCCGTCGTCGAGCGTAAAGTTCAGCAGCTTCTTGGACTTCTTGACGGCCTCGCACGCCTTGACCTTCACAGCGCGGAAATCGCTCTTGGAGAAGGTATCAAAGTCGACGAACTCCTCAAACAGCGGCTCGACGGCAATCTTGGAATAATCGACCGTGGGCTTGAGCGGCTTGACGAAGGGGCTCGCGGTGTTGCCGGCCTCAGCAGCCTTGGCAGCAGCGGCACCGGACTGGAAACCCTTCTCGGGCTTCATGTGCGGGAACAGTAGCACGTCGCGGATGGAAGCCTGGTTGGTGAGCAGCATGACCACGCGGTCGATGCCGATGCCGATGCCGCCCGCAGGAGGCATACCGTACTCGAGGGCGCGCACGTAATCCTCGTCATACTCCATGGCCTCATCGTCGCCGCCGGCCTTCTCGGCCATCTGGGCAGCAAAGCGCTCAGCCTGGTCGACCGGGTCGTTGAGCTCGGAAAATGCGTTGGCGTACTCGTGGCCGGCGATGACCAGCTCAAAGCGGTGGGTCAAACGCGGGTCGTCCTCAAAACGCTTGGCGAGCGGGCTGACCTCGATGGGGTAATCGCACACGAAGGTCGGGTTGACGATGGTATCCTCGCCCAGCTCATCGTAAATCTCGGCGATAATCTTGCCGGCGGTCCACTCGGGCTTAATCTCCAGGCCCTTCTCGCGCGCGGCGGCAGCAAGCTCCTCGACCGGCGTGTCGATGGTGACCTGCTTGCCGAGCACGTCGGAGACGATGTCGGTCATGGGACGGCTGGCCCACTCACCAGAAAGGTCGATGGTCTGGCCCTGGTACTCGATGACCTCGGGGTTGCCGATGGCCTTGTTAGCTGCCTTAATGACACCCTGGGCGAGCGCCTTCATGCCCTCGAGGTCGGAGAAGGCACGGTAGGCCTCCATCGTGGTGAACTCGGGGTTGTGGGTAAGGTCCATGCCCTCGTTACGGAAGATGCGGCCGATCTCGAACACGCGCTCAAAACCACCGACGATGCAGCGCTTGAGGTGCAGCTCGGTGGCAATACGCAGGTAGCACTCCTGATCGAGCGCGTTGAAGTGAGTGATGAACGGCTTGGCAGTAGCGCCGCCCTGGATAGTCTGCAGGATGGGGGTCTCGACCTCCATGTAGCCGTCGGACTCCATAAAGCGACGGAAGGTGGAGAGAATCTGCGAACGCTTACGGAAGGTCTCGCGAACGTCGTCGTTGGCGATCAGGTCGACGTAGCGCTGGCGATAGCGGGTCTCCTTGTCGGAAAGACCGTGGAACTTCTCGGGCAGCGGACGAACGGCCTTGGAAAGCAGGGTCGCGCTCTTAGGGGCAACGGAAAGCTGGCCGCGCTGGGTGCGCACGACCACGCCGGTCACGCCCAGGATGTCGCCCAGGTCGAGGGCCTTGAGCGTATTCCAGGCAGCCTCGTCCATGTCGTTGATGCGGCAGAACAGCTGAATCTCGGCAGTCGCATCGCGCACGACGATGAACATGATCTTGCCCTGACCGCGCTTGGCGACCACACGGCCGGCGATCTTCACGACATCCTCGGTGTCCTCACCATCGGCAAGATCGGCGTACTTAGTCTCGATATCGGCGACGTAGTCCTCAAGCTCAGAGTGCTCAGGATAGGGGTTCTGGCCCGCCTCGAACAGGGCGGCGCGCTTGGCCAGGCGGGTGGCGCGCTCGTCGTTGAGCGTCGATGCCTGATCGGCGGCGTTCTGGTTCTCTGCCATAAGTTAGCTCCTCAAACTAAAACGCTCCCCAGGATTCGGTCCCAGGGAGCGAAAACATACCTTTACGCGGGACCGTGGTCTAGCGTGCGATCTTGGCGATGGTGTAGACGCGAGTCTTGCCGGAAGGCGTAACGACCTCGACGGAGTCGCCCTCGCCGTGACCGATGATGGCGTGGCCGACCGGAGACTCGTTGGAGATCTTGTGCTCGAGCGAGTTGGTCTCGGTGGTACCGACGAGCGTGACTTCCATGACCTCGCCGTTGGGATCAATCAGCGAAACGGTGGAACCGATGGAGACGGTCAGGTCGCCCGTGGTGGCAGCAACCTGAGCGTTGGCGAGGATGGCCTGGATCTCGGCAATACGAGCGGCGTTCTGGGCCTGCTTGTCCTTAGCGGCGTCGTACTCGGAGTTCTCCGAAAGGTCGCCGAACGCGCGGGCTTCCTTGATGTCCTCGACGATCTCCTTGGCGTAATCGCCCTCACGCCAAGCGAGCTCCTCGACGAGCTTCTGGCGGCCCTCAGCGGTCAGTACGATCTGGCTTGCGTCCATACGGATATCTCCCCAACTCTGATCAAACAATCAACTGTCAACAAAACGAAAAAGACCGGCTAGCCTGCGGGCAAGCCGGTCAGGTGCTCACCCCAAAGGGATGGGACTACTCTGCGTCCGCGTCGCTGTCCTCTGCCTGCTTCTTCTTGGCAGCAGCGAGCTTGGCCTCGAGCTCAGCGATCTCCTTGTCCTCCTCGGACTGCTCGACCACGACCTCCTCGGCCTGCTTGGTCTCGGCCTTATCGTCGCCCTCCATACCCTCGCGGATATTCTTGACGGTGGAGCCGAGGGACTTGCCGAGCTTCGGCAGGTTCTTGGGCCCGAAGATAATCAGGACAACGACGAGAATAATGATGAGCTCAGGAGCCCTCAGTCCAAACATGTAGACCTCCACAATACAGCGAGACAAGCTCGAATGAGTATACCGCGGGTATCGCGGTATCACAACAATAGCTAAAAAAAGGGACCGCAAGAAGCGGTCCCTCCTCATGCTCTGGTCGGGTTGACTGGATTTGAACCAGCGACCCCTGCGTCCCGAACGCAGTGCTCTACCAAACTGAGCCACAACCCGTTAGCTCGACTATAGTAACAAAGATTTTCGCCGCATGCTAGAGAAATTTTTATTTCTTTGGCGCGTCGATTTGAACCGTGTTGGGAATAAGCTCAGTCGCGCAGGCCCACCAGCCATTTTGCTGGGCAGCATCGGCAAGCCTTTCGGCCGTGGCAGCGGTGTCGCAAATGGCAAACGAGCAGGCACCCGATCCGCACACATCTACAGCAACGGTTCCGTCCTGTTTACGCAGCCAGTCGAGGACCGTTTGAATCTGCGACTCCATCTGTGCGGAAATGACACCAAGGTTGTTATGGATGAGTGCATATGCCGTCTCGGCATCACCAGCACGCAAGGCAGAAGCTATCGCGCCGGGCTTGTCCGCAGGCACCGAGGCCTCGTCAAAACGTCGATAGGCTTCAATTGTCGAAACACTTGCCTCGCGCGGCTTGACCAGCACGACGGGCGTCGCGGGCAGCGCGGGGTACTCAGTTGCCAGCACGTCTCCCCCGCCCACGTAAAATGCAGGGCTGGCATGCAAAAAGAAGGGAACGTCGGCGCCAATGCCGCGCGCGATGTTATCCAGCGCGGAATCGGCACGATCGATACCCCACAGCTCTGCCAAGGCGACAATGACCGCGGCCGCATCCGTCGAGGGGCCGCCCAAGCCGGCGCACAATGGAATGCGCTTCTCAATCGTCACGCAGATGTTTGCCTCGCGACCATAATGCTCGGCCATAGCAACCGCAGCCCGATACGCCGTATTCTTTTGCATGGGAAAATCTGATGCCGGAACCGTCTGGACGGTCAGCGCCTGCGCCAGCGTGACCGTCACGGTATCGGAAAGACCGACGGCCGCCATCAGGGAATCGACCCTGTGGTAGCCGCGGTCATCGCGCTCGGTATGAACCCCCAGGTAGAGGTTAATCTTTGCCGGCGCGGAAAGAGTCAGGGACCGATCGGTCACCGTTAATGCTCCTCGAGCTGATTGCCGAGCGGGGTAAAGATATGCTCGCCGCTCTCGGGGTCGAACAGCTCGACCTGACCGGTGAGCACATCAATATACTGGTAGGACTGACGCGACTTGCGGCCGCGACGCTCGTCGACCTCGACGATAAAGACGGCGGGGTGGACGCTCTTGATGGTGCCCATGCGCTCGACAACGCGGGTGCGGCCCATGTTGGCCTTCACCTTGACGCGATCGCCCACCATATCGGTCAGCTTCTCGTGGATGTCGTCGACGTGATTGACTTCCATCTCTTCCATGAACAGGGCCTCCAGAAGGTGCAATTCAAAAAGGGGATAATACCCCTAAGATAGACAAAACTCTAATACTATAGCACCCTGCTGCCGCCATACGCAAGTAGCTAAATAAGCCCGGTCCCAAATACGTACCAGACGACAACCTCGCATGACCAGTTGTTACGCGGTTTAGTAAAACCGCGTAACCTAAAGATTGTCGGTGTCCAGGACGATGGTAAATGGACCGCGCCGGCATCCGTAAACGATGGGCGGCGACCGTGGCGGCAATCGGCGAACAGCGTGAACTGCGACACCACGAGCACCTCGCCGTCGACATCGGCAAGCGCCAAGTTGGTCTTGCCGTTCTCGTCCTCGTTAATGCGCAAGCCCCGGAGCTTGCCCCACAGCTTGTCGGCCTCGGCACGCGTATCGCCATGGCCCACACCCAGCAGCACCAGGTAGCCGCGTCCAATGCGGCCCACGCACTCGCCGTCGACCGTCACGCCGGCGTTGAGCACGCGCTGCACCACCGCACGCACGGTCTACTCCTCGCCCGTCAGCTTGGCGGACAGATGCTCGAGCGCGTGGAAACGATGGCTGATGGCGTTCTTCTCGTCAGCCGTCAGCTCGGCCATGGTCTTGCCCGGCGTGTCGACCGGCAGGAACAGCGGGTCGTAGCCAAAGCCGTGATCGCCGCGGCCCTCGTGTGCGATAGTGCCCTCGCAGGCGCCCTCACCATAGGTGACCAAACCGTCCGTGTCGATGAGCGCAACGACGCTCATAAAGCGCGCGGTGCGATCCTCGTCGGCCACGCCTTCCAGGTTAACGAGCAGCTTGGCGTTGTTGGCGGCATCGTCGCCGTGCACGCCCGCATAGCGCGCGCTATACACGCCCGGCTCGCCGTCCAGGGCATCAACGACCAAGCCCGAATCGTCGGCAATGGCCATGAGCCCCGTCTCTTCGACCGCGGCTTGGGCCTTGATGATGGCGTTCTCCAAAAACGTCGTGCCGTTTTCCTCGGGATCCTCAAAATTGCCCAGCTGGCCGAGCGCTACAAAGCGCACCTCGGGCATAACCTTGCCCAAAATGGCCTCGATCTCAGTGAGCTTATGGGCGTTGCCCGTTGCCACGACGATGGTCGCCGCCGGGTCGAGGGTGTCGATGTCGATCTTCTCAAGTGCCATAAGTGGTCTCCTTGTCTCTATAGCAATGCCGCGCCGAGGGCGACGAGGGCCTCTGCCTCTCCCCTCTCAATCAACGGCTGTCTTGTGCCTAGACGTCTCCGCAGATAAAACCTACCAAATTAAACCTGTCCCTTTTTGGTAGGTTAGGCGAGGGCTTGGCGCTGAAGCTCGATGAGCCCGGCGATACCTTTGTCGCCCAGGTCGAGCAGGGCGTTGAGGCGCTTACGGTCGAAGGGCGCCTGCTCGCCGGTGCCCTGGAGCTCGATCATCTCACCGGTGTCGGTGGCGACGAGGTTCATGTCGACCTCGGCATGGCTGTCCTCGGAATAATCCAAGTCGAGCAGGGTGTTGCCGTCGACAACGCCCATGGAGATGGCAGCCACCTGGCCGATAAGCGGGATGCGCTCGATCTTGCCCGCCTCGACCCACATGGCGAGGGCGTCGTGCAGCGCCACCCAGGCGCCGGTGATGCTCGCTGTACGCGTGCCGC
>JAIHVJ010000008.1 GCA_022720335.1 Collinsella sp. | reverse complement strand
TGCGCAGGCTATCGGCGTTAGAGATATCGATCTCGCCGGTTACCTTAATGGTGTAGAGCTCTGGCGTGGGGTTGGTGGAAATACCCAAATCCATGTATATGCTCCTTTACGTATCGAAGGTGCGGATAGTACGGGAAGCCGCGCGTTAGGCGCGCTCGGCACGCGCGAGCTCGGCAGCGACAAGCTTAACGGCCAGCACCAGCACATCGAGCGCGGCCTCCAGGTCCTCGACCGTGGGATAGCTCGGCGCGATGCGGATGTTGGTATCGCGCGGGTCCTTGCCATAGGGCCAGGTGGCACCGGCCGGCGTGAGCTTGACGCCCAGGTCGGCGCAAAGCGCAGCAACCTTCCGGGCCGAGCCCTCGGGACCATCGAAGCTTACAAAGTAGCCGCCGCGGGGATGCGTCCAGGTGGCGCAACCCGTATCGCCCAGGCCCTCGGTGAGCTTGCGCTCAACGGCCTCAAAGCGCGGGCGCAAAAACTCGGCATGCTTTTTCATGTGCTCCTTGACCGCCTCGATGGTGGGAAGGAAGCGCACGTGGCGCAGTTGGTTGAGCTTATCAGCACTGATGAGGCCGGCCTTCAGGCGCTTGGAGAACTCGGCGATGACCGCGGGGCTCGCACCGATAAAGCCGATACCGGCGCCCGGGAAGGTGATCTTGGACGTCGAGGCAAAGGCCACCACGCGGTCCTCGGTGCCCGCCGCGCGGGCAAGATCGAAGATATTGGCGAGCTCGTCGGTCTCGTCGTACAGGTCGTGCACGCAGTAGGCGTTGTCCCAGAAGATGCGGAAATCGGGCGCGGCCGTGGGCATCTCGACCAGGCGACGCACGGTGTCCTCGCTAAAGGTGATGCCCGTGGGGTTGGAATACTTGGGCACGCACCAGATGCCCTTGATGGAATCGTCGGCGGCAACGAGGCGCTCGATTTCGTCCATATCGGGGCCGTTGTCGGTCATCGCGACGGGAACGTTCTCGATGCCCAAGTCGGCGGTGATGCCAAAGTGGCGATCGTAGCCGGGAACCGGGCACAGGAACTTGACCTTCTTGCCGTCGTGCGCTGCCTCGTAAGCCTCCTCGACGTTGCCGTCGTGCAGATCGGCATCGGCATTGAGGATATCGAGCATGGGTCGAGAGATGTCCACCTGGGAGGGCGACGGCTTGCCGCGGGCCATGTCGAGCGCCAGGCCCTTGGCCTTGACCTCGGCGACCTCGGCTTTGAGCGCCTCGATGGCGGCATCGAGTTCGGTGGTTTCCATCTTCTGGTAGATCGTCTGCATGGGTGCGACCTTTCACGAAGCGGTACGTTGCAATTCTTCTAAGTATAGACCGCCACCGTCGCAACGTTATGAAGCCGTGATAGATTAAGTCCATCGCAATGAATTACGAATCGCCGCGCATGCCGGCATGAAGCGCCCAAGGAGGCACTATGGAGTACGGATCGTTCCAGGCCGAGGAATTCGGCGACCTTCAGCGCCTGGTCGACGGACTGTTTTACGACCGCCACGCCATCGACCGCCTGGATCTGATCGTACAGGCCGAAATCTTGGACCTGGCGCCCGATCTCATGGAAATCGTGAACCTGCTACCGCCCGGCTATTACGACCGCCAGTCACTTTGCGACCAGCTCAACTCCGCCTTGGCCGCCCACGGCTGGGGCGCCATCTACGGCACCGTGGAATAAACCTAGTCATTAAGAACGTCCCGAATGACTAAAACGCCGCCTGTGATGGTGTTCACTGGCGGCGTTTTCAAACTTGTATGTGCTTTTACTCGTCCTTGGGCGCGGGATGCTTGCAGATCACACTCATGTAGATCATGCCGAGCACGGCAGCGGTGACCGAACCGGCAAGAATGGCAGCCTTGGCAGCAAGAACCTCAAACTGGGCCGTCGGGAAGGCAAGGCCGCTGATGAGAATCGACATGGTAAAGCCGATGCCGCCCAGAATGCCCACACCGGCAATCATGTGCCAGTTGACATTGCGCGGCAGCTCGCAGGCCTTGAGCTTGACCAAGGCGAACGTCATGCCAAAGATACCGATCGGCTTGCCCAGCAGCATGCCAAAGTACACGCCGAGCGTCACCGGGTCGGTGAGTAGCGTGCTCATGTCCACGCCCACTAGGCGAACCTGTGCGTTCACGAACGCAAAGATCGGCAGAATCACAAAGTTAACCGGCGTGGAGATCAGACGCTCCATGCGGATGAGCGGCGGGGTCACGCGGTGCATGACGCGCTCGACCTTGGTGGTCGAGACGGTAAAGTCATGCTGGCCCAGGATGTGTGCCTCGTCGTCGTAGCGGTCATCGAGCAGCGGCAGGCACTCGCCCAACCAATCGGTGAGGCTATCGAGCTTGACGCCGCACTTGGCCGGAATGGTGAAGGCCAGGATGACGCCAGCAAGCGTAGCGTGCACGCCGCTCTTGAACATGCAGAACCACAACAGCAGGCCCAGTACCGAATACGGGGCAAGGCGGTAATGCTGCGTCTTGTTGAGCCACACGAGCGCACAGGTCACAAGCGCGGCGGCGCCCAACCAAAACGGATTGGGGCTCTGACCGTAGAAGATGGCGATGGCGGCGATGGAGATGAGGTCGTCGGCGATGGCGAGCGTCGAGAAGAACACGCGCACGCCGTTGGGCACGCGGTTGCCCAAAAGCGACAGCACGCCCAGCGCAAAGGCAATATCGGTTGCCATGGGAATGGCCCAGCCGTTGTGCGCGCCGGCATGGTTAAAGATCAGATAGATGCAGGCGGGAACGACGACGCCGCCCACGGCCGCCAGCATGGGAAGCATAGCCTGGCGCGGGTTTTTGAGCTCGCCAACTGTCATCTCGTACTTGAGCTCAATGCCCACCAACAAAAAGAAAATCGCCATGAGGAAGTCGTTGACGAATAGCTCAACGGTGAGACCGGCCGTAAGGTTGCCCAGGCCCACATACAGCGGGG
This sequence comes from Collinsella sp., assembly GCA_022720335.1. Taxonomy (GTDB): domain Bacteria; phylum Actinomycetota; class Coriobacteriia; order Coriobacteriales; family Coriobacteriaceae; genus Collinsella. The sequence continues at coordinate 20,837 of JAIHVJ010000008.1, read as the reverse complement.
TCTCCAAAAAGTGATGGATGGCCTCGTAGGCATCGGTGTTGGCGCAAATGACGGCGGCGATGGCGGCGAAGACCATGACGGCGGCGGAAATCGTGCCGTTCTCGGTGATGCGCTCCCAAATGTCGTGGCGCTCAAAACGCTTGCGCTCACGAACGTTAAACAGCTGCTCGGGTGCTGCCATGGGCGGCTCCTTTCACGGGAAAGCTCCCGTCTTAAAAAAGCACGGCCCGCCCAAGTGGCGGTGCCGCGCTCTAACGTATTACGCTTGCATCTAGCCTACCCTGCACGACAGGCACGCAGGCGTGGCCGAAAAGCGGAACCACAGGTTGAACATTATTTGCTCAACGGCACGGGCGCGCCTATCCAAGAGACGACGCGGCGCCGTGCACAAAAAACGACCGGAGCGCGGGGCTTCCGCGATCCGGTCGTGGCGTTTGGTCAACTAAACCTAGCAGGCGGCCATGATGGGGGCAGCGACCTGCTTCTTACGGGAGAGGACGCCCGGCATCCAGACGCCGTCGTGCTCGTCGGCAATGCCCAGGCCCTTCTGAGCAGCCTCGGTCTCGCCCTCGAGCAGGACCTGCGAGCCCTCCTCCATGATGTCAGTGATGCACAGGACGATGCCGTCGGCACCCTTCTCGGCGGCGTAGGCGCGCATGGCCTCGCGAATCTCGTCGATCATGCCGAGTGCGCGAGTCTTGTCGACAGTCTCGTACTGGCCGATGAGCAGCTTCTTGCCGGCAGGCTCGAACATCTTGATGTCGTTGCCGACCATCTCGGCTGCGGTGAAGGAGCCAGACGGACGGGTGAGGAAGACCTCCATGCCAAACTTGACCGGGTCGACGCCCACCTGCTCGCCGAGCTTGGCGGCGACGGCGCGGTCGACATCGGTGGTGGTGGGGCTCTTGAGCATGAGCGTGTCGGTCATCATGGCCGAGAGCAGCAGCTTGGCCTGGACGTCGGAAAGCTCAACGCCGAGCACGCCGGCGAGCTTGGTGACGATGGTGCAGCTGGAGCCCCAGGGCAGGCAGATGTAGTGCAGCGGGCCGGCGGTCTCGAAGTCGCCGATGCGGTGATGATCGACAACGCCAAAGACCGTGGCGTCCTTAAGGCCGGCGACGGACTGGGCAGACTCGTTGTGGTCGGTGAGGACGACGAGCTGACCAGCCTCGACGGACTCGATCACGCGGGGCTCGGCGATGCCGGCGTCGGCGAGCAGCTTGGCGGACTCGGCCGGAAGCTGGCCTAGGGCGCAAGCCTCGTAGGTGTTGCCGGCATACTCAACCTGGTTGAGCAGCTGGGACAGGACGACGGCGCTCATGATGGCGTCGTTATCGGGGTTCTGGTGACCAAAGACAAGAACGTTTGCCATGGATATCCTCCACTTGATATGTGTACTTGGACGTAGCTATGGTAGCACGCCGATGCCGAGCCTTCGCAGACGGAAGGGCCACGGTATATTTTGGGGCGCAGGCACGGGGGCCAAGGCTGTCCCTTTTGCACCATGTTGGTGCAAAGTAACCTGTCCCCCTTGCACCAGCTATTTACCGGCGGCGCGCAGGGCTACGTAGGCGGCACCGATGATGCCGGCGTCGTTTCCGAGCGAAGCGACCTTAATGGGCGTCTCGCGCGAGGCGGAAAGCGCGTACTGCTTAAAGTGCTCGCGAACCTTGTCGAGGTAGACATCGGCCGAGGCGGAGGCGCCGCCGCCGATGAGGAACATCTCGGGATCAACCACGTTGGCAATAAGCGCCAGTGCACGGCCGAGATAGTCGGCCATGGTATCGGCAGCTGCCAGCGCGAGCTTGTCGCCCTCGCGACAAGCCTGGAACACGTCCTTGGAATCGGAGGGGCCGGTCAGCTCGATGGGCTCGACGCCCGCCTTCTTGCACTCGGCAAGGTAGTTGCTCACCACGCCGGTGGCGCTGGAATACTGCTCCAGGTGGCCATGGCCGCCGCAGCCGCAGGTGCGCTCCTCGGCCGGGTTCAGGCACATGTGGCCAATCTCGCCGCCAGCACCCACAACGCCCGATACCACGTCGCCGTTAACGATAACGCCGCCGCCCACGCCGGTACCAATGGTGACCATCACCACGTTCTGTACGCCCTTGGCAGAGCCGAGCCAGGCCTCGCCCATAGCAGCAGCGTTGGCGTCGTTCTCGTACTTAACGACCGCGTCGGGGCAGTGCTCCTGGATGGCGATCTTGAGCTCGGGCAGGTTGATGGCGATGTTCGCCTTGACCTTGGCATCGCCCGATGCCGGGATGGGGCACGGAACGGCCAGGCCAATGCCCGACACAAAGGCACGCGGAATCTGCGCCTTGGCGACCACCTGGTCGATAGCCTCGGTCACCGCGGCAAAGCCCGCAGCGTCAACGATGGGAGGCGTGGGCACGCTGGCCTTGGCAAGCAGGTTGCCGTCCTCGTCGAACAGGCCCTCCTTAACCGAGGTGCCGCCGACGTCGATGCCGATGTAGTACTGCTTAGGTTCCATGGGAGCCCACCTTTCTCGTTTAAACATTGCCTGTATGGTACCGCTCCCAAGGCAAAAACCTACCAAAAAGGGACAGGTTTGTTTTGGCAGGCTTTATCTGGGGAAACGCGAATGGTCGCTTAATAGGTCGCGCAAGACCTTCCCCAAATATAAAGGCGCCGGGAGGCGGAGACTCCCGGCGCCCGTCAAAGGGACTGTGTTGTCTGTTGGACCGCACGGCCCATCGCGGCGATAACGCCGACTAGGCCTGAAGTACCTGCAGCTGCTTGTGAATCTCGATGAGCTCCGTCGCCATGACGCGCATGGTCTCGGTACCGGCCATCTGGTCCTCGGCATGCAGCAGAATCAACGGGGCCTCGCCGTTACGCTCGCCGTTGGCCTCCTTCTTCAGAAGTCCCATGTGAACATCGTGGCCACCGTTATAGGCCTCGTCGCCCTGCTTGATAAGCTCCTCGGCGGCGTCAAAATCGCCCTCCTTGGCCTTTTGCACGGCATTGATGTACATGCTCTTGGCGGTACCGACGTAGCTGATGATCTCGAAGCAGGTCATCTGCAGTTCGTTCATATCCTCCATGCGGAGCACCTAGCCCATCACGCTGACGCAGTGGTCGATGATGCCGGCAGCGTTCATGCGGCCGTAGTCGACCATGTTGATGACCTCGACCGGAAAACGACCGGAGGCCTCCTTCTCAAAATCGCCCTTGGTGTAGCCAATCTGCGGACCAAGCAGCAACATGTCGCACTCGTCCAGGTGATCGTGGGCCTCGTTCATGGGACGAGCCTCGACCTCATATCCAGACCACGGTTTGCAACCTCGGCCTGCATCTTCTGGACCAGCAGGCTCGTGGACATGCCGGCATTGCAGCAGAGCATGATCTTCTTCATGGTTTCCTCCTTATAACTGCGCGGCGCGCAGACGACAACTGGTTGTATTCCTTGCGGCTATTGTGCCCGCTCCCCTGTATCTTTACGCAAGGGAGAGAGCCGCGGGCACCGGCACCGCGTACCGGCGCCCGCAAAGGTGAAAGGGACGAACGTTAGGCGTTCTACTCGGCGAGAGCCTCCTGCTTGGCGATTGCCTTCTCGGAAATCTTCATAAAGGGCAGGTAGACGGCCATGCCAATGACAATCTCGAGAGCCTGCCACACGCCGGCGCGCCAGTCAAAGCCCGTAGCGAGCAGGGCATTGATGACGGGAGGCATGGTCCAGGGCACCTGGGCGATGCAGGGGCTGATGATGCCTGCGCAGGTAAGGCCATAGGTGATGCCGATGAACAGATCGGGAAGAAGGACGAACGGGATCATGAGCGGCAGGTTGTACACGATGGGGTAACCGTAGATAACCGGCTCGTTGATGTTGAACAGACCAGGCAGGATAGCCATCTTGGAAACGGTCTCGGAAGCCTTGTTCTTGGAGAACAGGAGCGTGTCGAGCAGAAGCATGAGGGTGCAGCCCGAGCCGCCGATGAGGGCGAAGCTGTTAACGATCTGCATGTTCATGTAGTGATCGGGCTGGATGGTGCCACCGGCGGCAAAGGTAGCCATGTTGTCGACGATGAGCATGGTCAGGATCGGCTCGACGGTAGCGCCAGAGATGGTGGACTGGTGAATACCGACGCAGAACAGCAGGTTAGCAAGGGTGTAGATGAGGATAACAGCCCACGGACCGGCGTTCATGATGCTCTTGAGCGGGTTGGAGATGCACGTGGAGATGATGGTGCACAGATCGGTGCCGGCGCACACGGCGAGCAGGGCTGCGGCAAGAGCGAAGATCGCGAGGTTGAGCAGCATCGGGATCATGACGTTGAAGGAGTTGGAGACCGCGGGAGGCACGCCCTCGCCCAGCTTAACCTTGAGCTTCTCGACGCCAGAAATCTTGATGAAGAGCGAGACGGAAAGCAGGGCGATGATAATAGCCGAGAACAGACCGTTGGTGCCGGTGTTGGCAGTCGAAAGGGCGCCCGTGACCTCGGCGGAGGTGATCTTGTCGGTGAGCAGCGGGCTCGTGGCGGCAAGCGAGGCGGTGATCTGCTGCGGCATCATGATGACGAAAGCAGAGATAGCGACGACCACGCAAGCGAGCGGGTTATCGAAACGCTTGTTCTTAGCGAGGCTGTAGCCAATCAATCCGGCCAAGATAATGGCAGAGACGTTGAGGGTGCCCAGCGTAATTGCCGAACCCCACGTCTGAAGGTTGGCAAGGCCCGCCGCATCGAGCGGGAACAGAGGGAACACGACGTTGTTAATAAGAACCGCGATACCCGCAAGGATATAGAGCGGCGTGATGGTCGCGAAGGCGTCACGCAGGGAACGCAGGTGAACCTGGTTTCCCACCTTCGCAGAGACCTCGGCAAACTTGTCGAGGAAGCTCTTTCCGTTGTCACTGGCCATGATTGCTCCTAACTTTCAAATCCGGCCTTTTCCTATGCGCACGGTGGTCTGTCGCCCTCTGCCACCAGATGTGCCATGTGTTGCGCGCGGCGGCGCGCGGTCTGGGCGTTCGCCCGTTCGCTAATCAACCACGTGAGTCGTGGCGACCTGCTTGAGCCAAGCTGCCGACTTCTTAAGGCGGCGCTTGTAGCCGTCCATAAGGTCGACCTCGACAAAACCGTAACGGTTCTTAAAGGCATTCGCCCAAGACCAGTTATCGATGACGGCCCAATAATGGTATCCACGGCACTTGGCGCCCTCGGCAATTGCCTTGGCAACCCACTCCAGGTGCTGGCGTACAAAGTCGACGCGGTAGTCATCCTGGATGGTTCCTTCGGCGTCTCGGTTCTTGTATTCGTCCATGATGCCGATGCCGTTCTCGGAAACGAACCACTCAAGATCGGGGTAGTTCTTAGCGCAGTCCATGCCAAAGTCGTAGAGGCCCTGCGGGTAGATCTCCCAGCCGCGGCTCTCGTTCATAACGGCGTCGGGCCACACGTACTCGTCGGCAAAGTGCGGCAGACCGTACTGGTCGATCTTGCTCGCCGGCGCCTGAACGCGCGTGGGGTGGTAGTAGTTGCAACCGAGCCAGTCGACAACACCCTGCTTAAGAATCTCTTGGTCGCCGGCACGGAACGGAAGCTTAACGCCGCCCTCGGCCAGGCTGTCGAGCACGTCGGCGGGAAGCTCGCCCTTGGTAATGAGGTCGAGCCACCAGCGGTTGTTGATGCCGCTGGTCATACGCACGGCCTCGAGGTCCGCCTCGCTGGGGTTCTCCTTGGTGTAGACCGGGGTAAAGCAGTTGATCATGCCGATCTTGGCATCAGCGCGAACGGCGCCCTCGTCATAGGCCTTACGATAGTTGGCCACGGCCAGCGCATGTGCCAGCGAGATGTGATACTGCACGGTGCGAGCACGGTTGAAGTCGTGGAGTTGCGGGAACCACACGCCCTCCTGATAGCGCTGCTCGGGCTCGACGATGGGCTCGTTAAAGGTGAACCAGTACTTGATCTCCTGGCCAAACTCGTGGAAGGCGACGTCGGCGTAATGTGCGTAAGCCTCGACAACCTCACGGCTCTCCCAGCCGCCACGGTTAAAAAGGTAGGTGGGCATGTCAAAGTGGTACAAGTTGACAAACGGCTCCAGGCCGGCTTCGCGAGAGGCGCGGAACAACTCGTGATACCACGCGGCGCCTTCCTCGTTGAGGTTGCCGTCGGCATCGAGCAGACGGCTCCACTGGATGGAAGTGCGATAGGTATCCAGGCCCAAATCCTTCAAAATGCGAAGGTCTTCCTGGTACTTGGCCATAAAGTCATTGCCGGCGTAAGAGCCAACGCAGTTGTAGAACGAGCCCAGATCCTGGATGGACCAGGTATCCCACAGGTTCTCGAGCTTGCCGCCCTGGTTCCACTGACCCTCAGTCTGCGGGCCGGACATAGCAGCGCCAAAGAAGAAGTCGTTGGGCAGCTGATACTGTGCCATCAAAGTCCTCGCTTTCGTGTTCTAGAGCTTCCGGTTGGAGACGGGTTTGCTTTGGCAGGTTATCCGGCGCGGGCGCGCACCGGTCATACCGATATCCAACCCGCCAAAACAAAACCGTCCCCAAACGGTCGATCCTGTTCTGCGGAAAGATTCCGTTCGTTGCTTAAACTATAGCGCTCTAATTCTAAAAGTAAAGCGTCTTTTTCTTTTTTCTTTCTCGAGCTTCTTAGATAAAGGTTATATGGGTGCCTTGTTAAGGGTTATACTTACTTGCGTATTGATATATGTCGGAAAGGAGGTTCAATGATTCCCAAATACGAGGCGATAGCTGCAGATATTCGTCGAAGCATCGAGGATGGCACTCTTAAACCGGGCGACAAGCTTCCCACCGTCGTTGAGTTCTGCGAGCTCTATAGCGTTTCCAAAATCACCGTCAAACGAGCTATCGAGCAAATCACCGAGGAAGGTCTTATTACCAGCCGACGCGGATCGGGTACCTACGTTAAGGACACGGCGGGACTTCCCGGTCAGGCGTTTTTCCAGGGCAAAAACGACCGTGCCCAGGGCTTTTCGTATGAGCACCGCGGGGAGAAGGTGACCTCGGTGGTCTACGATTTCTCGATTGTTAATCCACCAGCGGACATCGCAGCCCAGCTGGGAATTGCCGAGGATGACTTTGCCTATCACATCGTGCGCGTGCGTCAGGCCGATGAGAAGCCCATCGTTATCGAGTACACCTACATGCCCCTCGAGCTGATTCCAGGCCTTAAAAAGAAGGACCTGTACGGATCGGTCTACCACTTCATCCGCGAGCAATGTGGGCTGAAGATTTCGAGCTTCCACCGTACCATTCGCGCCGTGGCAGCAACCGAGGAAGAAGCCGAGCGCTTGGACACCAAGCCTGGCTCTCCCCTGCTCGAGCTCACCCAGATTGGCTTTTTGGACAGCGGCGCCGCCTTTGAGTATTCGGTCTCGCGCAACGTTGGCGACCGCTTTGAGTTGCACAACGTAACGTTGGCATAGGTTTTTGTAGTCATCCGGGCGCTCGCTTTGAGCTGTTTTGTGCAGCGCCCGCGCAACACAATGGGGGTATGAACATGTCCGATTTGATTAAGCTGACGCCGATCTTCCACGAGAAGATCTGGGGCGGTCGCCAGCTCGAAACCGTATTTGGCTACGACATTCCCGATGGACCCATCGGTGAGTGCTGGGCCATCTCGGCCCACCCCAACGGCGACTGCCAGATTGCGGAAGGCCCGTATGCAGGCCACACGCTGTCGTGGCTGTGGGCCGAGCACCGCGAGCTCTTTGGCAACTGCGAGGGCAAGGAGTTCCCACTGCTCATTAAGATTCTGGACGCCAAGGACGACCTTTCGATCCAGATTCATCCCAACGACGAGTACGCCGCCAAGCACGAGAACGGCAGCCTGGGCAAAACCGAGTGCTGGTATGTGCTGGACTGCGAGCCCGGTGCCACGATCATTGTCGGCCAGCGCGCGCACGACCGCGCCGAGGCCGCGCAGATGATCGAGGACGGCCGCTGGGACGACATGCTCAACGTACTGCCGATCCACAAGGGCGACTTTTTCCAGATTGATTCCGGTACCGTGCACGCCATCAAGACCGGCACGCTCATTTTGGAGACGCAGCAGTCGAGCGACGTGACGTATCGCCTGTACGACTACGACCGTCCCGGCACCGACGGCAAGCTGCGCCCACTGCACATTGAGCAGAGCCTCGACTGCATCGACTTTGATGCCCAGGCTCCGACCGACGGCACGGTGACCGCGCCCGAGGTGAACGGCGTGACCGAGCTCGAGTCTAACTCCTGCTACACCGTCGATCGTGTGCGCGTCGACGGCAGCAAAACCCTCGACCAGCGCTGGCCCTTCATGTGTCTGTCGCTCATCGACGGCGAAGGCACCGTCTGCGGCGACCCCGTCCACAAGGGAAGCCACCTGCTGGCCCCGAGCACCGTCAGCTCCATCGACCTCGAAGGCAAGATGGAACTGATCATCAGCCACCTCTAGGTCACAACAACAACCAAAACGAAACAAGGGGCTCCCCCGTTCATCAACGGAGGAGCCCCTACTCGTATCTACATTTCAGCCCACCCGGTTCTCCAAATCAAAAAGCGGACGAGCGGAGCGGCGTTCGCAAGCAACGTTACCCAAGGACCTGGGCGGGCGTATGGGACAACATCGATCGCGAGTTCCGCACGCAAAGGAGAGCACTTAATGTGCTCTCCGTCTTGCGCAGGACTGCCCGAGCAGGCGATGTTGCCCCATACGCCCGCCCAGGTCCGCCGGGATCACGACAGTTTGACGATCGGTGCAAAACCTTTCATTAGCTTTTTGGTCTGGCCGGTCTTTTCGAATTGAACCTCGATCATGTCTCCGACGACCGAGATCACGGTACCCGTGCCAAAGGTCTTGTGACTCACGGTATCACCCGCGGCAAAGTCCTGCGATGCGCTGGCACGATCGACCTTGCGCTCCACCGTCGGGGACACCTTGGACGACGGCTTTTTGACGCGCGGCGCGCCCGAGCCAAAGGTCGAGGCAACACGGCCGGCGTCGGGCGAGACCCCACGATGGCGCTCGGTCCCATAGCTGCTGCCGCCAAAGAAGTCGTCAAAGCTCGATCCGCCGCGCGAACCGGAACCGCCGGTCGAACGCGTATGCGAACCGAACACCTTGCCGCCATACATATCCGAGCCCATGCCCGAACCAAAGGTGCCGTGACGGTCGCCGCGCTTCTCCCAGCCCGTTCCCTCAAAACCGGCAGAACCGATACCGCTAAACTCGATATCCTCAAACGGAATCTCGTTGAGGAAGCGCGAGCGCGGGTTGGCAGAGGTCGAGCCGTAGGTGCGGCGCGTAGCGGCGTAAGTCAAGAACAGGCGCTTGCGGGCACGCGTGATAGCGACATAGGCCAGGCGACGCTCCTCCTCGAGCTTGCCCGGGTCATCGCTGCCGCCAAAGTCGTGCACGTGCGGGAAGATGCCTTCCTCCATGCCGGCCACAAACACCGCGGGGAACTCCAGGCCCTTGGCGGAGTGAATGGTCATCATGGTGATGGCATGTGTCTCGCCAGCCAGGGAATCCAAGTCGGAGCGCAGAGCCAGCCACTCCATGAGTGCCGGCAGCGCCTTACAGGTGAGCGGACCGTAGGTGCGCTCGATCTCGTCGGCATGTACGGCACCCGCCGGCAGCTCTGTCGGCGCGGCATACGCGTTGCCCGCGATGGCGGCGGCCAGGGCATCCTGCGGAGACAGCGCCGGAGCGGCCAAGCTATCGAGCGGATTGGAGCCCGCGGCGTCACGCGCGCCAACGAGCGCCTCAAACGAGGATACCGGGGCAGATGGCCCCGGTTCGGGCGCAGGCGCGCTCACCACGACAGGCTCGGACTCGGCGCTAGCAGGCACATCGGCAACACCGGCAGCGCGCAGCTCTTCCAAGCTCTCGAGCGTACCTTCGATATCCTCGTGCGTCTCCTCAAATTCGGCGGCGACGCCCAGGAATTCCTGGATGTTCTCGGCGCGGCTCTCGGACTCCATGGTGCCCTCGGCGCGGAAAGCCTGCAGCAGGCCCGTCTTATCGACGATCATCTCGACGACGTCCTTGAGCTCGCCGTCCATGCGGCGACCCTCGCACACCAGCGACACAAAGCTCGACAGGCCGTTACGCACCTTGGCGCTAAACATGCCCGTCTCGGCTGTTGCGATCTCGCAGGCCTGGAAGAACGAGCAACGGTTGTCGCGCGCCAGCTGCTCGATCTTTTGGATCGAGGTGGAGCCGATGCCGCGACGCGGCGTGTTGATGACGCGCTTGACGCTCATCTCGTCTGCCGGGTTCACGATCATCTTAAGGTAGGCCATGACGTCGCGGATCTCGGCACGGTCGAAGAATCGCGTGCCGCCCACGATCTTGTAGGGCACGCCTGCGCGCAGGAACATATCTTCGAGGATACGCGACTGGGCGTTGGTGCGGTAGAACACGGCGATATCGTCGTAGCTCGTGCCTTTGGCATGCAGTTTTTCGATCTCGCCGGCAATCCAGCGGCCCTCGTCGCGCTCGTCGCTTGCCTGGAAGGCCTGAATCTTCTCGCCATCGCCCTCGGCCGTAAACAGACGCTTGTCCTTGCGCTGCGAGTTGTGGCGCACCACGGCGTTGGCGGCGCTCAGGATATGACCCGTAGAGCGGTAGTTCTGCTCCAGCTTAACGGTCTTGCAGTTTTTAAAGTCCTTCTCAAAGTCCAGGATGTTGGTGATGTCGGCGCCGCGCCAGCTATAAATGGACTGGTCATCGTCGCCTACGACCATGAGGTTTTGGTACTTGGCGGCCAGCAGGTTGGCGATCTCGTACTGGACGTGGTTGGTGTCCTGATACTCGTCGACGCTAATGTAGCGGAAACGCTCTTGGTACTTATCGAGCACCTCGGGGCGGGTGCGCAGCAGCTCGAGCGTGCGCACGAGCAGGTCGTCGAAGTCCATCGCGTTGGCGGCGCGCAGGCGGCGTTCCAGCTCCAGGTAGACCTGCGCGGCCTTTTTGTCGTTGGGGCTGTCGGCGGATTTGAGCATGTCCTCGGGGCCGATCATGGCGTTTTTGGCCGAACTGATCTTGCTGCGGATCATATTGATGGGGAATTGCTTTTGCTCGATACCGAGCGCCTGCATAATATCGCGCACCATGCGCTTGGAATCGTCGTCATCGTAGATGGTGAACTGACCGGTGTAGCCCAGCAGGTCAGCGTCCTCGCGCAGCATGCGCACGCACATAGCATGGAAGGTGCACACCCACATGCCGCGGGTACCGCTGGGGATGAGTGCCGCCAGACGCTCGCGCATCTCGGCCGCGGCCTTGTTGGTAAACGTGATGGCAAGGATCTGCCAGGGCTTAACGCCCAGGTCGCCGAGCATATGTGCGATGCGGAAGGTCAAGACGCGGGTCTTGCCCGAGCCGGCGCCGGCGAGCACCAGCAGCGGGCCCTCGGTGGTCAGGACCGCCTCGCGCTGAGCGGGATTAAGGCTGTCGATGTCGACGAGCGGCTTGGCGGGCTTGGGCGTCGGCGCGGGAGCGTCGTAGATATCGAGCGGAACGAGCTCGGGCTCCGGCGCAGCGGGGGCGGTGTATGCATCGAGCGGCACGGGTTCCGGCGCGGGCGGCACGGGTACCGCGGCGTTCTTTTCCCAGGGCAAGGGCTGGGTCATGGGCGACTCCTCATCTGACGGACGGCGCGCCTGCGGGCGGCGCCATAGTTTGAGCCGTACCAGTATACCGAGCCGCGCGGACACCGACGCAAATCACACCACGACTCCGTGCGCCACCGTCAGGCCCGCCCAGCGGATTTGGCGCAATGGGGTCAGGTTACTTTGCACCAATCTATTGGCAATCACGAAACCGCCGATGTCATGGCAGCAGCAGCGAGCGACGGTCAGGGCGAACAAATTGGCATGAAAAGGGGGCGGCATAGACCTTTTGGTCATGCCACCCCCTTTGAATGACAAGTTGTCGCCCCGGCCGCCGCGCAGCGTCGACTAAGTTAGAGGCCGAGCATCGGCTCCAGAACGAAGAAGTATGCGAGCACTACGATGCCCAGGATGATGCGGTAAACACCGAAGCACTTAAAGTCGTGACGGCGGACGAAGCCCATGAGCCACTTGATGGCGATGAGCGAAACCACAAAGGCCACAACGCAGCCCACGCCCAAGATAGCGACCTCGTTGGCACCGAACGTGCCGCCCTTGATGAAATACTTGACCAGCTTGAGCGCACTCGCGCCAAACATGACAGGGATGGCTAGGAAGAACGTAAACTTGGAGGCCACCGAACGCGTGCAGCCCAAAAGCAGGCCGCCGATGATAGTAGAACCGGAGCGAGACGTTCCAGGCACCAGCGAAAGCACCTGGAAGCAGCCGATACCCAGCGCAGTCTTCCAGCTCAGGTCCTCGAGCGTGGCGATGGAGCCAAAGTCCAGATTCTCGTCATCGTCCTCATCCTCAGCGGTAGCCGCGGCAGGCGCCGCAAAGTGCGCACCGGCGGGACGTCCGCCCGACACCACAGCACGCGAACCAAACGAACCGGCAACGGCCATTTCCTCGCGCTTGTTCGCGCGCCAGTTCTCGATCACGATAAACAGCACGCCGTACACAATGAGCGCCAGCGCCACGACGGGAGCATTGTAGAAATGCTCCTCCATCCAGTCGTTGAGCGGCAGGCCGATCGCCGCGGCGGGAATGCAGCCGAGCACAATCTTGCCCCACAGCACCCAGGTGTCGCGACGGCCCTCCTTGCCCTTGCTGGGCGAGAACGGATTGAGCTCATGGAAGAACAGAACACAGACGGCCAGAATGGCGCCGAGCTGAATCACGACCAGGAACATATTCCAGAACGTCTCGCTCACGTTCATCTTGACGAACTCGTCCACCAAGATCATGTGACCGGTCGACGAAACAGGCAGCCATTCGGTGATGCCCTCGACCAGGCCCATGAAGGCAGATTTTAGAAGCTCGATAATATCCAAAGGGACCCCCTCGTTAGACACCCGCCGGTAGATGTTCTGAGGACGATGCGGGCGATGTCCCATTATCAACCGTTGGCGGTGCGACCGCGCCTACCCTTACCAAAAAACTCGCCCGTTCACAGAATTGCGAGCAGTCAAACCGAAATCCTTGGGTATAACTGCAACAAGATAAAGTGTCCGGCGGCCAACGCGCCCGCGCCCGCCCGACGCACGAGCCCCGCGCCCGTGCGATAGACCAAGGAGGAAACCATGAACGAGGGCTACACCAAGGTATTTGTTTCACTCGACGGTACTGAGCAGCAGGATTTTGTGCTCGCACGCGCCATCAAGGTCGCCGCGAACAACGGCGCCAAGCTAATCATCGGCCACGTTATCGATTCCACGGCGCTCGAGAGCGCCGGTTCCTATCCGGTCGATCTGGTCAACGGCCTAGAGGAGGCATTTAAGAACTCCATCGCCAAGCAGCTCGAAGAGGCCAAGGCCAATCCCGACATTCCCGAGGTCGAGGTCATGATTCGCGCCGGCCGCATTCGCGAGACGCTCAAGGACGAGATGCTCGACGTGGTTAAGCCCGACCTGGTGCTCTGCGGCGCACGCGGCCTGTCCTCGATCAAGTATGCGCTCCTGGGCTCGATTTCGACGTTCCTGCTGCGCAATACGGACTGCGACATTTTGGTCGTGAAGTAGGTTCCTTCCCGTCGGCGCAAGGCCTGCGGGGTTATCACGCCGACGTCCTCGCCGCTTCGCGGCTGCGGGATGTCGGCTTAGATAGCCCCTCTCGGCCTTGCGCCTTCGTCACCGTACTTCAACGAGTTATCTGATTAAAAGATGGCGTGCCGCCCCGTTTGGGGCGGCACGTTTTTGTTATGGGGCGATTCTGTTTAGGCGGGTTTGTACTTCTGGAATGATCTTATCGAACATTGCTTCTGCCTCAGGGAAACCTTCTTCTTTGAGGCTGCGCGCTGCATCTCTCAGTGCGTCTGGCACCTCACTGCAGGTGTCGTTAATCATTCCGGTGACGATCCCCTGGGGCAAACCCGCCTCGGCCATTTGCCTCAACACCGACTCGCGAGTCACATCATCGATTTTTCGGCTTCCGCCAAACGAAACCCCCATCTCGCGAACGAGATTGGGATAGATCGTTGTACACAACACGTCGTAGAGCGGCGCCAACCTCACTTGCTTCCAGTCCTCGTCCCACACGAGTGACCAATTCTTAAGATGGTTGTCGCAGTTTCCTACGGCATAATCGAACAGTTGGTTATAGCCAACAAGAAACCTATCCTCCATTTGATTCGTCGACACCCTTCGTACCGCGTCGACGATAAGCCCCAGGTAATTGACGCCCGTTGGCTCATATTTAAGCTCGCGCGAAATGCCTTTTGCCTGACAAATGTCCTCCTGGTGCAGACGATTTGGAACCAGCAGCCCATCGAGCGAACGACCACCATCAGACATCGCTCGGTCAAACCGCTTCACGGCGATAATCGGTTCGGCATCTTCAACTCGAATTAGAAAGCACTCTTCGGCTGATAGATCCATCAGCGAAGCAGCTCTCACGCACATAGCTTCGCACACCGTCTCACCCGGAAATGCTTTCGACCCCGCTTTGAGGATATGCGTCGATGGGGCTGCCCCGTGGGGCAGATACCATCCATCGCATGAGTCATCACCCGCATGGTAGAGGCCGATTTTCGCCTGAGCGCCCGCAAGGGAAATTCGACTCTCGAGCGCAAGACCAAAGGCCACCTCCGCTGGCGCGTACGCCAGCTTGTTCAGCTGCTTCTCCCCTATCTCCTCATAGCCCATTTCGAGACCGTCGGCCGAAGGTTCTCGCGTCAAAATCAAAGCGCCGACGGGTTCGTTGCGAACCAAATCGAGGACCTTAAAGTAATCGCCGCGTTCCGCCCGAGCCTTTTTCTCAAGGTCTCTGTTGAGCTGTCCCTCTGGAATAATGCCGGAGAAAAAGGAGCTCGTTACGTCCGGGCTGAATGTATCGGCCGACAAGGGCAACGAGGACGAAATCGGAACCGCGTCAGCATTCTCGAGGTACTCGGGGACATAGGTGAATAGCGGAAGCCCCGCATTCTCTTCCAATATGCCAAGCAGCTGGTAGGATCCCTTAAACTCACGATGAACGAACAGCGTGCCGCCCATTATTTTCCCCTCACCTTCAGAATAAAATCGATATCCACAATGGAGGCGTAGTCGAAAATGACGCCGATTTCGACCGTTGTCCGCCCCCGCTCGATATCGCCTATCACACGAAGGCTGCGACCCGTCATAGTCGCGACGTCGCGTTGAGTTAGGCCAAGCTCACGCCTTCTAAGCCTAAGGGCCTTCCCCATCTCGCCCGGATCGAAAACCATGCGTTCCGAGAAAGCAGTTTCAGACGGCTTAAGTTTGATGCGTCCATCGAGCACTTTAGTCGTTGTCACCGTTCTCATGCCGCTCCTTAGCTATGTTCCCAGTCGTGAACATAGTATAGAACTGTATAGCTATGTTCCCGAACGTGATTATAGCTTTACAAGTAATACCTATACTCACGTTCGTGAACATAGTAGCCAAAGCGATCGCCATCCTCCTAAACGGGAAGATTCCGTCGATCGCGCCACGCGGACCGGCTACTCGAAGTATTGGAATTTGTTCGTTGAGAAGGCGAAGGTTACGGTGAATCCTTTGCCGGGCTCCGAGGCAGCGGTGACGTCGATGCCCATTTTGGAGCATAGGCGCGCCACCAGGTAGAGGCCGATGCCCGTTGCGCGCTTGGTGGTGCGGCCGTTGTCGCCGGTAAAGCCCTTCTCGAACACGCGCGGCAGGTCGGCCGCGCTCACGCCGCAGCCGTTGTCCGCGACGGTAAGCTCGATGCGCTCGCTTGCCAGGCCCTCGTCCAGCAACGCACCCGAAAACACGATCTTTGCGCCATCCGCGCGCGCATATTTAATGCTGTTCTGAATGAGCTGGCCCAGAATAAACTCGAGCCATTTCTCGTCGGTAAAGACCTCAAAGTCGAGGTTCTCGCACACCGGGGCCACGTGCGCCGCGATGAGCTCGCGCGCGTTGGCCTTAATCGCGCCCGTCACCAGGGTCTTGAGATCCCAGCGGCGAATCAAGTAGTCGCGCTCCACGACTTCCGAGCGCGCGTAGTACAGCGCCTGGTCGATATAGCGCTCCACGCGAGCCAGCTCGCGACCCAGGTCATCCACACGCGACAGGTCGTCTTCGCTGCCATCCAGGTTTTCCAAAATCAGATGGGCCGCCGCCAGGGGCAGCTTGGCCTCGTGGACCCAGCTCTCGATATAGTCGCGATAGTCATCGGTCTGACGCCGGCCTTCGGCAACCTCGTCGCATGCCGCCTTGCCCACCCGGCGCAAGACCTCGTACTCGAGCTCGCCCTCGGCATAGGTCGGGCATTGCACCATCTCCTGCACCCATGCGGGACTCTCGAGCTCCTCGGCCGCGCGCTCCAACTGACGCAGAAAACGGCGACGGCGAGCGTATTCGATCACGATGCCCAGCATACCGAAGATATAGGACACGCCGACCGCCACGACCACGATAGAGACGGGTGCACCGGCGACCGTCAGCACAAAGCAGCTCAGCAGCACGCCGCACGTCCACACGGCGACGGGAAGCAGTGCGTCTTTAAAGAACTTGCCAAACGACATAGCCGGCCCCTAGACCGAATAGCCTTGGCCGCGGTGCGTTGTCAAATACCCCTTGATGCCGATTTTTTCGAGCGTGGTGCGCAGGCGGTTGATGTTGACGGTGAGCGTGTTGTCGTCCACGAAGGCGTCGGAGTCCCACAGGTCCTGCATGATGGCCGAGCGCGAAACAATCTTGCCCGCGCGGCTCAGAAGCAGCGAGAGGATACGCAGTTCGTTTTTGGTGAGCTCGGTGCTGGTACCGGTTTGCGTATTGGTGACCATGGAGCGTGCGAGGTCGAGCTCCAGTCCCTTGTGGACGAGCGTGCTACGCTCGCCCGCCGCCGCGGTGCGGCGCAGCAAGGCATTGATGCGCGCCACGAGCACGCGGGCGCTGTAAGGCTTGGGAACAAAGTCGTCCGCGCCAAGCGTCATGGCCATGACCTCGTCAATCTCGGTCGTGCGCGAGGTGAGGACGATGATGGGGACCTCGGATTCGCGGCGAACCTCATGGCAGATATGCTGGCCGTCCTTGACGGGAAGCGTCAGGTCGAGCAGCACCAGGTCGGGCGCGGCGGCGAGAATATCGCGCGAAACATGCTCGAACGATTCGCAGGCCTCGACCTCAAAACCGGCACGGACAAGGATGTCGGCAAGCTCGCGACGAATGGGCTCGTCGTCCTCAACGATATAGATCAGCGCCATGGATTCCGCTCCCCTCTTGGTTGTCTTGCCCCATTATGACCGCGGAGCCGCAGGTGCGCGCCTCGCGCGGCACCAAGGTGACAGAACTGTTCGCAAGCGGGGGCGTTTTGTCCGCCTCACGCTCGCGACGGAAACGGAGACCAAAATGAGTTTTTAATCCCCGTCCCAGAAAAATCATTTAGCGGCGGGCACGGAGCTTTTCGTAGCCTTCGGCGAAGAAGGCGACCGTCGCGGCGTCGGCCTCGGCGGCGTCCGTCTCAGTTGCGGGGACCACGCCGTGCTCGTCGCTCACCAGGAACAGCGCACCCTTGAGCTGAGCGGGGATGTCTACGCGCGTGACCGGGATGTCCTTGGTCTGGGCCAGCTGTTCAATGAGCGTCGCCGTGCCGCACAGGCACTCGTCCGCTGGTGCCACAAAGGCAAGCTCGCCGTTATCGACGGCGGCGAGTAGCTCGGGCGCCACGCCGGTTTCGTCGGCCTCGGAGCGGGCCTCGGCGGAGCGGGCACGTAGCGCCTTGGCCGACGTATCGGCTAGCGGCTCGTACTCCCCCACCGTCATGGCGGCGTTGCCGTTGACGTCGATCACCAGCATGAGCACGCCGTCGCGTGCGGTGTAATCGCCCTCGGCAAGCGACCACTCAACGTGCTGCTTGGCCCAGCTGAGCATGTTATGGGTAAGCGGCTCGCCCTGCACCAAGCGCTCGGACAGTGCGCGAATGTGGCGGTTGAGCATGGGCACCTTTTTATTGGACATGCGCCAACGGCAGACAAGCGCGGGCTTGTCGAGCGTAAACTTCTCGACCGCCTCCTGATTGGCGCAAAAGTCCTCGTACGCACGCTGATCCTCGGCATTGCCAAACAGCTCGGCATCATCAATCTGGGGCATGGTCATACCTTTCGTGTTAGTCATTTCGTCCTCTTATACCAAAAAGACGGCCCTCCAAACGGAGCGACCGTCTTTTGCGGAGATTATTTTGTCCCAAGGCGGAACTTAGTGGCGGAAGTGGCGGGCGCCGGTGAAGACCATTGCGATGCCATGCTCGTTGCAGGCCTGGATGCTTTCGTCGTCGCGCTTGGAGCCGCCGGGCTGGATGATGCAGGTCACACCATGCTCGGCAAGCGCGTCGACGTTGTCGCGGAACGGGAAGAATGCGTCGCTTGCGCAGGCAAAGCCGCCCTTCTCCACGCCCTCGCGCTCGCAGAAGTCCTCGGCACGCTCGCAGGCAAGCAGCGCAGAGTCAACGCGGTTGGGCTGACCGGGGCCCATGCCAATGCCGGCCTTGCCCTTGGAGACTAGGATGGCGTTGGACTTAACACCCTTGCAGACCTTCCAGGCAAACTCGAGCTCGGCCATCTCGGCGTCGGTGGGCTTGCGGTCGGTGGGGAACGTAAAGGTCGCGGGATCCTCGGTCACGTGGTCGACTTCCTGCACCAGCATGCCGCCGTCGACGGAGCGCAGCTCCACCTTGGCGCCGTGGTCCACGCCGCCGGTAGCCAGCACGCGCAGGTTGGGGCGCTTGGCCATGCGCTCGAGCGCCTCATCGGTGTAGCTCGGGGCGATGATGACCTCGACGAACTGCTTGTTCTGATCGGCGAAGTGCTCAACCAGATCAAAGGGAACCTCGCGGTTGCAAGCGATGATGCCGCCAAAGGCACTCTTGGGATCGCAGGCGAAGGCGCGGTCGTAGGCGGCCGTAATGTCCTCGGCAACGGCGGAACCGCAGGGGTTCTGATGCTTGAGGATCACGCAGGCCGGCTCGTCGAACTCGCGGACCAGGTTCCAGGCGGCGTCGGCATCCAGATAGTTGTTGTAGCTGAGCGGCTTGCCCTGAATCTGCTCGGAGCCCACGAGCGGGAACTGCGAGCTCGCAGTGTTCTCACAGCCCTCGGCAAAGCGGTAGACCGTAGCCTTCTGCTGAGGATTCTCGCCATAGCGCAGGTCGTCGACCTTCTCCAGCGAGATCTCGAGCTTGGTAGAGGTGTCCGCCACGTCGCTTGCCTGGGCGGCAAGCCAACGGGAGATAGCCGTATCGTAGGCGGCGGTGGTCTGGTAGACCTTCACCTGCAGGCGACGACGGGTGGAAAGCGTGGTGCAGCCACCGGTCTCACGCATCTCGGCCAGGACGGCATCATAGTCGGCCGGGTCGGAGATGACGGTAACGCTCGCGGCGTTCTTGGCGGCAGAGCGCAGCATGGAAGGACCACCGATGTCGATGTGCTCAATGGCATCCGCGAAGGTGACCTCGGGGTTGGCGACGGTTTTCTCGAACTCGTACAGGTTGACGACGACCAGGTCGATCAGCTTAATGCCGTGCTGAGCGGCCTCCTGCATGTGCTGCTCGGAATCGCGGCGGGCCAGCAGCGCGCCGTGGACCTTGGGGTGCAGCGTCTTGACGCGGCCGTCCATCATCTCGGGATAGCCCGTGAACTCCTCGATGGGGGTTACGGGAACGCCCGCGTCCTCGATGGCACGAGCCGTGCCGCCCGTAGAGATGATCTCGACGCCAAAGTCGTCAGCCAGCGTCCGTGCGAAATCGACGACGCCCGTCTTATCGGTAACCGAGATCAACGCGCGTGCGATCTTCACATCAGATCCCATTCGGTGATACGTCGATCTGCAGCGCTCGCGCAGCGGCATTGAAAATACTGATTCAATGTAGCGCATCGAGCGCATCGATGCACCCCGCAACGGGCGCATGTGCAGAAAAAGCTTGCGGGCGGGGGTTGTAGGAGCGCCACTGGGCACGGTGAGTTGATGGAACACAGGGGCACCATAATTAGATGCCAATAGCGTGGTAGAACTGTGCTCGATATGTATCCGCAATAGAAAGAGGCACCATGGTCTCGCGGGTTCTCTACCGACCGTTTGATACCGAAGATTTCGACGCCATCGCACTGATTCTGCAGCAGCTTTGGCATAACAATTCGGATAACGAAGAGTACAACCGCCTTGAGGCCGCGTGCGATCTTGCCTATTGCCTTTCATCATCGACGTTTTCGCAGGTCGCCGTAATCGACGGCCAGGCGCGCGGCATTGCACTCGCACGTGCGGGGCAAAGCAGCGGCGCCACCGTTAAGGAACATTGGATGGATACCGAACGCGCATTGCTGTCGCAGATGCGTGAGCTGGAGCCCGATGCCTGTGCCGAGTATCTCTCGTTTGTGCGCGCCACCATTCGGACCAACAACCGCCTGCTCGAGAGCAGCCCGCTGCCGCATGACAACGAGGTCACGCTGCTTGCCGTAGATCGCGATGTCCACGGCCTGGGCGTTGGCTCGGTTCTGCTCGATGCCGCGGTCTCGCACCTGTCCTCGCGCGGAGCGACGAGGGCGCACCTGTATACCGACTCCAACTGCTCGTGGAAGTTCTACGAGCTGCACGGCTTTAAGCGCACGGCCACGCACCGCGCCAACCGCGAAGAGCGCCGTCACGACATGCCACGCGAAAGCTTCCTCTATGAACTCGACCTAACAGCCTAGCCCGGGCAGCCACACCTAGTCATTTAAGTCTGTCCCCAATGAGTGGCCTAGGGGTTTGTAGATAGCCGTGGTCAAAAA
>JAIHVJ010000143.1 GCA_022720335.1 Collinsella sp. | reverse complement strand
TTCCGTCAGGCTGCCATCGACGGCGCCAATCCGGCTCCTGCCG
This sequence comes from Collinsella sp., assembly GCA_022720335.1. Classification (GTDB taxonomy): domain Bacteria; phylum Actinomycetota; class Coriobacteriia; order Coriobacteriales; family Coriobacteriaceae; genus Collinsella. The sequence continues at coordinate 4,859 of JAIHVJ010000143.1, read as the reverse complement.
CCGCACTCGGCGAGCTCGGTCGTTGCTTCATTAAGCTCGGCCGTCCGGCGGATGCCGTGGAGACCTACCGTACGGCTATCGACTTTGCCGGCCCCCGCGACGACACGCGTGCGCTCAACGCCGGCATGGGTCAGGCGCTTTCTGCCGCCGGCCGTCCCTCCGACGCACTCGACGCCTTTAACGCCGCTACTGCCGATGGTATCTACCAGCTCACCTCCGAGCAGGCCGATGAGCTTGCCCGCGTGCACGATTCGCTTGCCGCGCTGTCTGCCCAGACGGCTATGGCCACGGCTCCGGCGCCCGCGATGGACGCTCCTGCCGTCGATCCGCTCGATCCTACGGGCGCGACCGGTCAGTTTATGCCCGATCCCTCGGACACCGGCTTCTTTACGCTGTCCGAGTCCGAGATGGTCCAGCAGGACCGTCAGGATCGTAAGCAGGCCAAGGTCCGTCGTCGCCACCGCCACACGGGTCTCAAAGTCTTCATCGTGCTGCTTCTGCTCATTTTGATCGCCGTGGGCGGTCTGGGCTTTGCCTACACGCGCGGCTTTGGTTTCCCGTCCCAGGAGTCTGTCGTTTCCGATCTGTTCCAGGCTGCCGGCGACGGTGACACGGCAAAGGCCGAGTCTTGCCTGGCCTCGAGCCTGTCCGAGGACGCCAAGTCGATGATCATCTCCTCGATTCCGCAGGGTGCCACCGTGTCCGTCGAGGGCATGGATCAGTCCATGACCGAGACGACCGCCAAGGTGAAGGCATCGCTGTCCAAGGGCGGCGAGCAGGAGTACACCGTCAAATTCGTGCGCTCCGACAACCATATCGGCTGGGCCGTTTCCTCGCTCGATATGGATTTCTCGGCTGCTGACAACCAGTAGTGACCTTATGGGATTTAGCTTTGCCCGGTGCTTCACCGCAAGTGAGGTGCCGGGCTTGCGCTAGTATCATGAGCTAGTAGTTTTCCAGCAATCATCCAACACATCAGGAGTTGCGTTGTTTTCTTTGATGGATATGTTCTTCGGTAGCTATGCGGGCGATCTTGCCATCGACCTCGGCACCGCAAATACGCTTGTCTCTGTGCGCGGCAAGGGCATCGTCATTCGCGAGCCCTCTGTTGTCGCCATCGACAAGAACGACGAGCGCATCCTGGCGGTCGGTATCGAGGCAAAGCGCATGCTCGGCCGTACGCCCGGCAACATCGTGGCCGTTCGTCCTCTGAAGGACGGCGTTATCGCCGACTTCGATGTTACCGAGGCCATGCTTCGCTATTTTATCGACAAGGCGTCCGAGAAGCGCTATCCGTGGACTCCGCGTCCGCGCGTTGTCGTCTGCGTTCCCTCCGGTGTCACGTCGGTCGAGAAGCGTGCCGTCTTTGAGGCCACGATCCAGGCCGGCGCTCGTCAGGCCTATCTGATCGAAGAGCCTATGGCCGCCGCTATCGGCGCCGACCTGCCCGTCGAGGAGCCCACCGGCTCCATGGTCATCGACATCGGTGGCGGTACCACCGAGGTTGCCGTTATCGCTATGGGCGGCATCGTCGTCTCGCAGTCCATCCGTATTGCCGGTGACGAGTTCGATCAGGCTATCCTCACGCACGTTCGTGATGCCTACAACCTGGCCATCGGCGAGCGTACGGCAGAGGACATCAAGATCAAGGTCGGCTCCGCCGTGCCGCTCAAGGACGAGCTCGACGTCGAGGTCAACGGCCGCGACGTGATTACCGGTCTGCCCAAGACCGTGCGCATCGAGAGCGAGGAGATTCGTCGCGCGCTCAACAAGCCGCTCGACGAGATGGCTAAGGCCGTCAAGGACGCACTCGATGCCACGCCGCCCGATCTTGCCTCGGACCTTATGTACTATGGCATATTGCTGACCGGTGGCGGCGCGCTGCTGCGCGGTCTCGACGTGCGCCTGCGCGATGAGACCGGCGTTTCGGTCAACGTCAGCCCCACGGCGCTCGATAACGTCGTTAACGGCTGTGCCCGCGTGCTCGAGGCCAATGCGTTTGATGGCGGCTTCGTCCAGACCAATGCTTAATTTCCAAAAGGTGGATTCCATTTGGCACGATCTTCGGGTTTCTCCACAAATCTGAATACCAAGCGACAATCAACGGGTATGCGCCCGTTGATTGTTTTCAGCCTGATTTCGGTGTTGCTGCTCACGTTTTACATCCGCGAGGGCGAGGCAGGACCGATTCATGCCGTGCGTTCGGGCGTAACGACGATTACCTCGCCGGTGCGCTTTGTGGGTTCGGCTGTGGCGGCTCCCTTCAATGCGATCGGCAACGTGTTCTCTAACCTTACGGCGTCGCAGGACACGCTTGATGAGCTTAAGAAGCAAAACGAGGAACTGACCTCTAAGGTTGCTGAGCTCTCCGAGGCTCAAAAGACCGCTGAGCGTCTGGAGGGGCTGGTCGGCCTGCAGTCGACCTACAACCTTAAATCGACCGCAGCTCGTATCGTCGGTGCCTCGGGCGATGCCTGGACCTCGACCGTCACGATCGATAAGGGTTCTGCCGACGGGCTTACCATCAACATGCCCGTAACGAGTTCGGCCGGTGTTATCGGCCAGATTATCGAGGTATCGGCCAAGACCTCTACCGTGCGCCTGATTGGCGACGAGAACTCGGGCGTGTCCGCCATGGTGCAGGACACGCGCGCCCAGGGTATGCTGCAGGGTCAGGCTGACGGCACGCTGCGTCTTGAGTACGTGAGCGTCGACTCCGATGTTAAGGTTGGCGACATCATCGTGACCTCGGGCATTGGCGGTGTGTTCCCCAAGGGTCTACCGCTCGGCACCGTCTCGTCGGTTGAGAAATCGGCAAACGACGTGTACTACACCATTGTGGTGCGCGCTCAGACCACGGCCGAGAACAACGAGGAAGTGCTGGTCATCACCTCGCTGACCGACGAACAGTCGGCCTCGGATGAGGACGTGAGCACGGCCAACAGCACGCCGCAGGGAACGTCGCGCGATGCTGCGACCAAGACGAAGGACGAGAGCTCGGATGACAGTTCCGACACGTCCGAGACGACCGATTCCGGCTCGAGCGAATAGGGGGCATGTCCATGGATCTACACGAGCAGGGGATGAGCTCCCGCACGTTTGTGATCGCCGCCATTGTGTGCGTGCTGCTGCAGGCAGGCCTGGCACCGCAGATCTCCATTGCGGGCGGTCGCGTCAACTTCATGATTATCCTGGTGTGCCTAAGCGTGTTCTCGGGCGACCCGACCCGTGCCGTCGTGTGCGGTTTTTGCAGCGGGTTGTTCTATGACCTGTCCGCTGCCGTGCCGGTGGGCGTTATGTCGCTCCTGCTGACCGTGGGTTCTTTTGCCCTGGTGCACAGCGCCGTCGGTCAGACGGGCGGTACCCCGAGTGCGCGCGGCGTCACCGTGGGCGCCTTTGCGCTCGTCATTAATGTGATCTACAGCATCATCTTGCTGTTTATGGGTTTGGAGACGAGCTTTGTCGTGGCGATCTTCGGCCATGCGCTGCCGTCCTCGATCCTGACGGGTCTGGTTGCCATTCCGTTTTTGATGTCCGGCGTCGTGCCGCAGTCCGGCTATGGATTCTCCGCACGTGGCGGACGCCAGACGGGTATGCGCTTTAAGCCCAAGACCCGCAAGCTCAAATAGGGGAGGCCCGTAGATGTCTTCCCAGATGACGGTTATTATCGCCGGTATCGTGCTGGTTGTGGCCATCGTGGTCGCGCTGGTCATCATGCGTCGTGGCGATTCCCGTTTTACCTACGATACGCAGCATGGAACGGCCCCACGCGCCACCGAGGGCGAGGGCAATACCGCGGCGACCGCCTTTAAGGGCCGCTTTTCCATCCTCACCACGGGTGTGGGCGCGATGTTTGCGGCGCTCGCCGTCAAGCTGTGGGGCATGCAGATGGTCTCGTCGGACTATTACGAGAAGCAGGCTAATAGCAATCAGACTCGCACCGTTACCACTCCCGCTGTACGCGGCCGCATCCTCGACCGCAATGGCGTGGCGCTTGTCCAGAACCGTCCCTCACTTGCTGTCGTGGCCTACCGCGACCTTGCCGAGGATGAGGTTCTGGTTCGCCATCTTGCCAACGTGCTTGGAATGCCTTACGTGGCGGTCCTTCGCAATATTCAGGACAATACAGAGGGCGCCCAGAGCCTGCATACCATTGCGACGGACGTCCGCCGCTCCACGGTTGCCTATATTCAGGAGCACGCCGGCGAGTTCCCGGGCGTCAAGATTGCCGAGCGTACCGAGCGCCAGTATCCATATGGCGAGACGGCATGCCATATCTTGGGCTATACCGGCACCATTACCTCCGAGCAGCTCGAGGCCCAGAATAAGAAAACCTCTGGCGATGATGATGCTTCTGCTGGCAAGATTACGTACCAGTCGGGCGATATCGTGGGCCAGGCGGGCGTTGAGAGCTACTACGAAAACCTGCTGCAGGGTATTCGTGGCGAGCAGACCGTCAAGGTCGATGCCTCGGGCAATGTGACCGGTCAGGCCGGTGCCGTGCCTGCGAAGGCCGGCTCCGACATTAAGCTCACGCTCGACCTTAAGATCCAGCAGGCCTGCGAGACGGCGCTGGCGAGCGCTATCGAGCTTGCCAAGACCACTGGCTACAGCAATGCCGGCAACGGCGCTGTGGTGTGTCTCGATCCCAACAATGGCGAGATCCTGGGCATGGCGAGCCAGCCCAAGTTCGATCCGTCTGTCTTTATCGGCGGCGTCTCAAATGACGTGTGGACCGAGCTCAATGATGACAAGGGTTCGCACCCGCTGCTCAACCGCGCCATTAGCGGACAGTACATGTCGGCCTCGACCATCAAGCCGCTCTCGGCACTGGCCGGTCTTGAGTTTGGAACCTACAC
>JAIHVJ010000142.1 GCA_022720335.1 Collinsella sp. | reverse complement strand
CGTCGGCGAGCAGGAAACGAGCCTACAGGACCAGTCCTACCACACCATTCGACGCAAAATCGTCTACCTGGACTACAAGCCGGGCGAAAAGCTGGGCGTCAAGCAACTTTGCGACGACCTGGATATGGGGCGCACGCCCGTGCGCGAGGCTTTGGTTCGCTTGGCGCAGGAAGGCCTGGTGCGCACCGTGCCCCAGAGCGGCACCTACGTCTCACCCATCAACCTCACCCTTGCCGAGAGTGCCTGTTACATCCGCGAGCATCTGGAAAAGCAGGTGATTGTGGAGTGCTGTGCGCGCGCCACGTCGGCCGGCATCGAGCAGCTCGACCGCGCCATCGTGCTGCAGGAAAAGGCCATGGCCGAAGAGGATCGCATCGGCTTCTTTTTGAGCGACAACCTCATGCATCACATGATTTTTAGCATCGCATGTCGCAGCACCGTGTGGTCGTGGCTCGAAGAGACCAATGCCGACCTGGAGCGCTTCCGCTGGCTGCGCGCCGCCACGCAGGTTCTCGACAATCAGGACATCGTGAACGAGCACAAGCAGATTCGCCGCGCTATCGCCGGTCGCGACCCCATCGAAGCGAGCTTTTTGGTCAGCAAGCACCTGCACATGATGTTCCGCAACCAAACCGAGGTTCTGGACCAGTTCCCCGAGTACTTCGAGACCAGCAAGCTCCGCTAACCTGCCAAAACCACCACAAAGGGGACAGGCACCTTTGTGGTGGTTTCTCCGTACAAAAAGGCCCGACTCTGTCTGATGACGCGGAGCCGGGCCTTGGTCGTTAGAACGGCGGAACCAACTACTCGACTGTGACACTCTTTGCCAGGTTACGGGGCTGGTCGACGTCGCAGCCGCGCAGGATGGCCACCTCGCGGGCAAGCAACTGCAGCGGGACGCTCGCCGTGATGGGGCTGAACACGTCGCGGACGGCCGGCACACGAATGATGCAGTCGGCAATCTTGTTGATTTCCTCGTCACCCTCGGTGGCAACGACGATAACCTTGGCGCCGCGCGCCTTGCACTCCATGAGGTTCGACACGGTCTTGTCGTAGGTGGCGCTCTTGGTGGCCACAGCGATGACAGGGAAGCCCGGGTCGATCAGGGCAATGGGGCCGTGCTTCATCTCGCCGGCGGCGTAGGCCTCGGCATGCAGGTAGCTGACCTCCTTGAGCTTGAGTGCGCCCTCGTAGGAAATAGCGGCACCCATGCCACGGCCCACGAACAGCGCCGACTGCGCGTCCTTGCACAGCAGGGCGGCCTCATGAACGGCCTCGGTCTGGGTATCCAAAATCCACTGGATCTGCTCGGCCGTATCGGAAAGCTCGCGGAACAGCATGCGCGCCTGCTTGGTGGTCAGACGGTACTTAACCTGCGCCAGCAGCAGAGCCAGCAGCGTAAGGCTCACGACCTGACCGATAAAGCTCTTGGTCGAGGCGACCGCGATCTCCTTGTTGGCCTTGGTGTAGATGACGCCGTCGCTCTCACGCGCCACCGGGCTGCCCACCACGTTGGTGATGCCGAAGACCTTGGCGCCCTTGATGCGCGCGTCGCGAATGGCGGCAAGGGTGTCGGCCGTCTCGCCCGACTGGGACACAGCCACGACAAGCGTCGTCGGCGTGATGATGGGATTGCGATAGCGGAACTCGCTGGCCGCCTCAACCTCGGTGGGGATGCGAGCCCAGCCCTCAATAAGGTTCTTGGCGATGAGGCCAGCGTGATAGCTAGTGCCGCAAGCGATCACGTAGACGCGGTCGATGTCGTTGAGTTCCTCGAGGGACAGGCCCAGCTCGTCGATATCGAGCTCGCCGGCGGGGGTCATACGGCCCACCAGCGTATCGCGCACGACGCGCGGCTGCTCGTGGATTTCCTTGAGCATAAAGTCGGGATAACCGCCCTTTTCTGCCATGTCCAGGTCCCAGTCGATGTGGGTGACCTTGGGCTCGATGACGTTGCCGGCCTCGTCGGTGTACTCGACGCCTGCGGGCGTGAGCTTGGCAAACTGACCGTCCTCGAGCACCACGACATCGCGGGTGGCGTCGATGAGCGCGATGACATCGGAGGCGACATAGGAGCCGGTTTCGCCCACGCCGACCACAATCGGGGAGTCCTTGCGCGCCACGGCGATCACGCCGGGCTCGTCAGCGCACACGGCGGCCAGACCATAGGCACCGACCACGTGGGTGCAAGCCTCGCGCACGGAGGCCATCAGGTCGTGCGTCTCGGCATAAGCCTCTTCGATCAGATGCGCGAAGACCTCGGTATCGGTCTCGCTCTTAAAGTGGTGGCCGCGGCCCTCCAGCTCTTCGCGCAGCTCGGCGAAGTTCTCGATGATGCCGTTGTGGACGATGGCGATACGACCGTCGCAGCTGGTGTGGGGATGGGCGTTAACGACGGAGGGCTTGCCGTGGGTGGCCCAACGGGTGTGGCCGATACCGCAGGTAGCGTCGCTGTCGATGTTGGAAAGCTCGCTCTCCAGGCCCGCGACCTTGCCCACGCGGCGGATGACGTCGAGGTGCGCCGCGGCGCCCTCACCCACCTCGAGCGCGACGCCCGAGGAGTCATAGCCGCGATACTCCATACGCTTAAGACCCGTGACCAGGATGTTCTTTGCAATATCAGAGCCGGTGTAGCCGACAATTCCGCACATAGGATAAATCCCTTCGTTCGCGTGACTGCAAGACGTCCACGCACAGGGGGCGCTGAGACGTATAACGTTCGAGTATTGTACTCACGCAAGCGCAAGCTGATATACCAGAAGTGGTATCTCAACTTAGATACCACCCGATGCACACACGTCCAGCCGGTCCAAACCACCACAAAAGCACCTGTCCCCTTCGTGGTGGTTTGAGCTGGCAACAGCGTTTCCCCAGATAAAACCTGCCAAAATAAACCTGTCCCTTTTTGGTAGGTTTGGGATGCTACAATCTGGCTTGTACTTGAAACGCATCAAAGGGGCCGCTATGGCAAAGGTAAAAATCAGCGACGTCGCGCGCGAGGCCGGGGTTTCGTTGGGCACGGTTTCCAACGCGCTCAACCATCCCGAAAAGCTGCGCCCCGAGACCCTCAAGCTCATCAACGAGACCATCAATCGCCTTGGCTACCTGCCCAACCAAAGTGCCCGTCAGCTCGCAGGCGGCACCACCAAGTCCTTTGGCCTGGTCCTCCCCCGTCTCGATCACGGCTTCTCGCTCCAAATTGCCAGCGGCGCCCATAACGAGGCCCGCAAGCACGGTTACGACCTGCTCATCGCCAACGCCGATAACGACGGCATTCTCCAGGACCATTACCTGCGCTACTTTATGGGCACGCAGATGTCCGGCGTCATGGTTCAGCCCATGGCGTCCCCCGACTGGCACCCCGCTATGACCAAGATGCCCGTGCCGATCGTCCATCTGGACATCCACTGTTCCGAACCCGGTTACTACGTGGCCGCCGACAACGAGGCGCAGGGGCGCATTATCGCCGAGCTCGCCGTTGCCCGTGGCGCACGCCATATCACCGTTGTGGGCAGAGCGGCATTTATGCAGCTCACCCTGCGCGTACTTGGCATCCACAAGGCCCTTGCCCTGCACCCCGATATCAAGATCGAAGTCATCGACGCCGGCGAATGGAATACCGCTGCCGACGGCTACAGCATCGGCGCCCAGATTGCCGAGCGCTCCGGCGACGAGCGCCCCGATTTTGTCATCGGCCTGACCGACGTACTGGCGTCGGGCGTTATCTCGGCGCTGATAGACAAAGGCATCTCCGTCCCCGAGCAGGTCCGCGTGGCCGGCTGCGACGGCAATCCACTTGCCTGGAGCGGGTCGGTCCCCCTTACCACCGTGGCGCCGCCGGGCTACGAAATTGGCCGCAAGGGTGTTCAATTGCTCATGGAGCAAATCGAGAACAAGGCGCCGGCAAAGACCAAGCACGTCCGCATCGGCTCTGCAGCGCGCACCGTCACCGCGGTCACAGCCATCGAGGACATCAACCGCCAAGAACTCGTGCGGCCGTTCCTGCTGGAACGCGCCAGCACCCAGGCAAGCAACCACGCCGAAGCCACCGCCATCAACCTGGGCGCGTATCTATAGCACGCGCGCAAGTATGCCAAGTCGCCGCTTAAGCAAAAGGGGCCCGACCATTGCCGGGCCCCTTTTGCTTAAGCGCAAACGTGGGTAACTGCTCGTTTCAACACCGCAATTGTCTAGAGCACGGCCTTGACCGCCGCCGTCAGATCGAACAACGTATCGAGCACGGCCTCGCAGCCGTCCACGACGTCCTGCGGCAGCGGCACGATATCGGGGACGGCAAAGACGTGGCAGCCAGCCGTAATGCCCGAGACGCAGCCGTTGCGCGAATCCTCGACCACGGCACATTCCTCGGGAGCAAAGCCCGCGCGCTCGCAGGCAAGCAGATACATCTCGGGGTCGGGCTTGCCGTGCACGACGTCCTCGCCGCAGGTCACCGTTTCAAACTTGTCAAAGAGGCCAACCATCTTAAGGTTGCGCTCGGCCGTAACGAGGCGCGACGACGTCGCAAGGCCTACGTGATAGTCCGCAGCCAGCAGCTCGTCTATGCACTCGGCAGCGCCGGCCTTAAGCTCCAGATCGGTCTTGACCATCTCGTCGCGAATCTCCTTGTGGCGGGCATAGATCGCCTCAGCGGTTTCCCTACTGCCGCAATGTGCCTCAAGGATGTCCATGACATCGGGCAGCGTGCGACCGATAAACTGATGAATCAGCGTGTCATCAATCGCGACCCCCAGCTCAGCAGCGGGCGCTTTCCATGCCTTGATGCCCAGACGCTCGGTATCGACCAGTGTTCCGTCCATGTCAAAAATAACAGCCTTGATCATATCGGTCCCCCATCGACTCTCGCTGTCGCATTGCCGCAACTCTACCGCATTTGGCAACTTGTATATAACG
>JAIHVJ010000471.1 GCA_022720335.1 Collinsella sp. | reverse complement strand
GTTATCTCGGGCGAGGTGGCCTTATCAGCTGCTGCTTTTGCCTCTTCGTATGCCTTGCAGGCGTCGTCATAGGCCGCCTGTGCCTTTTCCAAATCGTCGAGGAGCGCATCTCGCCAGGCTATGAACTGGTCGATACGGGCTTTATAGTTCTCTGCAGAACTTTCACAGTCATTAACTCGTCTTTCCTGACTTTTGAGGCGGCGCTGGAACTCGTCAAGCTCCGTTTCACAATGATCTACATACGCTTTTGCCCCTACGATCTCATTTTGCAACTGCCTTATTTGCTGTTTAACAGTTTTGACAAGCTCCTCGTCGCCGAGTGCTTCGAGTGCCTTAAGCACCTCAAGTTTGTTGTCTAATTTTGCCTGGAGCTCGCTTACCCGGTTGCCGGCCTCGTCGTATTTGGCTTGGGCTGCATCGATGTCCGCTTGCATGGCAGGAAGGGATTCTTTCGATTCGGCGGCTTGCGCCAACATCTCGTCGCGGTACTTTTGAAAACGGGCAATGTCATTATTAAAGCGCGCAATTTTCTCGGAACTCGCGGCCTTTTTTGCGGCTTCGAGGTTTTTGAGCGCTTCCTGCATGGCTGCATACGCTTTTTCTTTTTCGGTGGCCGCGTTGCTCGTCTTGCTCTTCTTGCGAGAATGTCGTTCATCTCGGCACCTCATTTCAAGGGTTGGCGACTCACTTGGTAGCACTAATGTAAGTATATCAGGCGATTAACCCGCTCTTGAATCTCGCCAGAAATAACGAGCTGTTTACTCGTCTTTTGGGCTCACCGTACTATCATGGTTCGAATTGAGTGTGAATGATGATAGGGAGCGCCTTTTTATGATTGAGTTGCTCAGGCGTTTTGGCGGTAAGTTTCGCCGATATATGGTGATCGGCCCTGCGTGCAAGTTGATCGAAGTGATCTTTGACCTGCTGACGCCGCTCGTGATTGCCCAGATGATCGACAAGGGCATCGGTGCGCACGATGTCAACGCCGTCGTCCACTACGGTATGCTGCTTGGCGCCATGGCCGTGATCGGCATCTCGTTTACGCTCGTTTGCCAAAAGATGGCGGCGCTCACCTCACAGGGCATGGGCACCGATATTCGCGGCGCGCTCTACGGGCACATCAATAAGCTGAGCTATGCCGAGCTCGATCGCTTTGGCACGCCGTCGCTCATCACGCGCATCACCAACGACGTCAATCAGGTGCAGCTCGCCGTGGCGCTGGGCGTGCGCATGCTTATCCGCTGGCCTTTCCTGGCGGTGGGCTCCATGGTTGCGGCCCTCGCCATCGACCTTAAGCTCGGCATTATCTTTTTAATCTGCACGCCCGCCATCGGCCTGGTGTTTTGGTTTGTCATGGCGCGCTGCATTCCGTACTACAAGCAGCTGCAGGCAAAGCTCGACCGCATTGCGCTCATTTGCCGCGAGGGGCTTTCGGGCGCTCG
>JAIHVJ010000141.1 GCA_022720335.1 Collinsella sp. | reverse complement strand
CGATTAAGAGCCTTGACGTCCTCGGGCGTTGTCGTTTGCGTAAGCAGCATCGTTGTGGGTTACTCCATGCGAATCGAGCGCCGGCGCTCCCTCGGCCGGCACAATTGCACAAGACAGTCTCGCACATTTTGGCGTTTGATATGTGACGGCGGCGCGGTAATTCGCCAACTGGTGGGGCAAAACGTTTTGTCCGATGCCATACTGGTAGATTCGATGATGATTTTATTCAATGTGTGCAGGCCGTGGCTTGCCGCCGTGAGCCGCTGGAAGGGGGCAGCATGTCCGATACCGTTCGTGCCGAGAAAATCGCGCGCGAGGTCGACAATGCCGCCCGTCAGCTGGCCCAGGCGGGCCGCTTGGACCTGACGTGTGAGTTTATCCAGCATGGCGACGTGACGGTCTATGCGCATGTGACCTCGGTGGCGCGGGCGAGCCTGTCTTTTGCCGAGCACCTGGGCCGTGTTGGCATTTCGGTCGACCGTGCCTCGCTGCTGCGCGGGGCCCTGTTACACGATTACTTTCTCTACGATTGGCATGACCCCGACCCGAGCCATCGACTGCACGGATTTCGGCATCCGTTTTTTGCCCTGGCGCGTGCGGAGGAAGATTTTGAGCTGACGTCGCGCGAGCGGAATATCATCGTGCGTCATATGTTTCCGCTGGTGCCGGTGCCGCCGACGTGTCGTGAGGCATGGATTGTGTGCCTGGCGGATAAATGGTGCGCGCTGCGCGAGACGATTGCCGGCCGTCTGCCGCGCAAAGGCGGCGCGAACGATTTGAACGAGGGTTCGAGCGACGGCTCGAGCAAAGAATCGAACGAAAAGAGGAGTGGGTAGACGGTGGGAACCGCGATCGACATGGCATTTGACGGCGCGACACTTGCCGCCTGTCCGCTCTCGGCGCTGGTACTCTCGTTTGCCTTCTACGGTTTTTGCGGCTGGGTATGGGAGTCGACAGTCTGCGCCATGCTCAACCACGGACGCTTTGCCAACAGCGGCTTTTTGCTAGGGCCGTGTTGTCCCATCTACGGTGCGGGCGGCATCGCGTGCTGGCTGCTGCTGCGTGGAATCCCAGACGCCTCGAGCCAGTTTGTCGCTGCCGCGCTCGTATGCAGCCTGATCGAATATAGCGTGGGCGTGCTGTTGGAAAAAACGACGGGTGCCCGGTTTTGGGATTACTCGCATCTGCCGTTTAACCTGCATGGACGCATCTGTCTGTACTGGGCCTGCGCGTTTGGCCTGGGTGCGCTGTGCATTTGCCGTTTAGTGGAGCCGGCATTGCTGGGGCTGCTTGGCTATCTGCCGGTGCTGATTGTGCGGCTGTCCGCCTTTATCGTTGCGGTCGCGATGATGGTCGATGCGGCGTGCTCGTTGGCCAGCTGGCGCCGCCTGTCCGATGAGCTGGAGCGCGTCCGGGCCGACCTTGCCGACCGCATCAACGAGTCGCTTGCCGATGCCTCGGACTCAATGCTCGAACGTATTCCCGATTCGGCGATCGACTCGGTGGCGCAGACGCATATCCGCGGTCGCGCCGTTAACGCGTGGCTGGCCGAGCTGGGTGACGCCGCGCTTGATGCCCTGCGTGAGAAGGCTTCGATGCCGACGTTTATCTCGGATGGTGCTCGCGGCCTGGCGCTCGCTGCCCGCCGCGTGGCCGATGCCGCGCCGAGCATGCCGCGTCCGTCGCTCAGTCGTCGCCTTGCCGGCAAGCGCATAAGCCGTCCGGTGCCGAGCGTGTCACTCAGCCGCCGCGACCTACGCTTCTTTAACGCCTTCCCGCGTCTGCGCATCAATCGCTACGAGGGCGTCATCCGAGCTACCGACCTCCGCGACCGAGCCCGCGAGCTGTTCCGGCGCTAGCCAGAGCGGGGCCAAGCGCGCCCTTCTCGTTCGCACGTTTCCCGTTCGTTTCGCGCCCGTTGCCGCGCCGTTTCCAAGATTGCGGCACCGTTTCCATTCGACAACGCAGCGTTTAACAACGCCGTATCTGGTCTACACCAGTTGCCCCTCGGCCGCATCATGAGCGCCGACAACGTTCATGCGACCAAGGGGGACGAATGTACGATACGGGATCGACAACGTTTATGCTCATCTGCACCATGCTCGTGTTTTTAATGACACCGGGTCTGGCGTTTTTCTATGGCGGCCTGTCCAGGCGCAAAAATGTCATCAACACCATGCTTATGTGCTTTGGCGCCATTGGCCTGGTTGGTGTGCTGTGGATTGTTGCTGGCTGGTCGCTGGCCTACGGCGGCGACGGTTCCAGCCCGTTTATTGGAGGCCTTGACCAGTTGCTGTGCCTACCGGTGCTCAACCAGGTGCTGCAGGCGGCCGAGGGCAATGCCGCGGGCGGTGCCGTCTACCCTCAGATCATCAACATCGCCTTCCAGATGGCGTTTGCCATGATCACCGCCGCTATCGTTACGGGCAGTCTGGCAGGCCGCGTTAAGTTTGGTGCCATGACGGCCTTCCTGGGCATTTGGCTGCTCGTGGTCTATGCGCCGCTCGCCCACATGGTTTGGGGCGGCTTTAACGGCGGCAGCGAGTTTAAGGCCGACGCCGTGGCGGCACTCGCCATCCTCAACACCGTGACGGCCAGCGCGGCGGGCATGGTCTCGTGGCTTGCCATCGAGCGCGTGCACACCGGTCGTCCCACGCTGGTGGGCGCCAGCACCGGTCTGGTTGCGGGCCTTGTGGTGGTCACGCCGGGCGCGGGCTTTGTCGAGCCGTGGGCGGCGCTGGTCATGGGCTTGATCGTCTCTCCCGTCTGCTACCTGGCCATCAGCCATCTTAAGACCAAGTTTGGCTACGACGATGCGCTCGACGCGTTCGGTTGCCACGGCATCGGCGGCATTTTGGGTGGCGTGCTCACAGGCCTGTTCTGCGTGCCGGAGCTTTCGTGGACCGGTAAGGGCGGCCTGTTCTACACGGGCGACGTGTCACTGCTCGTCTCGCAGATTCTGGGTATTGTGGTGACGGTCGTTATCGTGCTGGTGCTCGACTTGGTAATCGCCGCGATGGTCAAGGTGCTGTTCCACGGCAGCCTGCGCGTGGACGAGGCCGACGAGGCGCTGGGCTTGGATGCGAGTCAGCACGGCGAGAGCGCCTATCCTTCTTTCTCCGGACTCGATTAGCAGCTTCCCCAAGCACCGCACCTTGCCGTTCAATCGTCGCTCACGTACTTAAGTACGCTTCGCTCCTCTTTCACGGCAATCTGCGGCACTTGGGAAACCTGCTAAGACCAGTCAGTTGAACTTATTGATCTCTGAGGTTGGTTTGCGGCACCTGGAAAACCCGTGCCATGTGAAGGACAATTCATTTCTTTTATTGAAGAGAGGAATTCACTATGAAGAAGATTACGGCGATCGTTCGTGCTGAGAAGCTTGAGGTTCTTAAAGATGCGTTGTTTGCTGCCGATGTTCGCGGTATGACTATCAGCCAGGTGCAGGGCTGCGGCGCGCAGCATGGCTGGAAGGAATACGTACGCGGCAACGAGTTGCTTGTCAATACGATTCCTAAGGTGCAGTTCACCCTCATCTGCGCCGATGAGCACGTTGACGGAATTGTCGACATCATCTGCAACGCCGCCCGTACCGGCGCCGTCGGAGACGGCAAGATTTGGGTCGAGCCGGTCGAAGAAGTCATCCGCATCCGTACCGGCGAACACGGCCCCGCCGCGGTGTAGGGCCGACCGTCTGTCATCTGCAACGTTAAAATACTGCAGTGAGGCATAAGGCTTGTGTTGCGGATGGACGGATTATGGGTCGCAATAAATATCCCGAGGAGACGGTCGCGAAGATTCTCGACGCGGCACTGGAGCTATTCTGTGCACAGGGTTATGAGGGGACGAGCATTCAAGATATCGTTGACCGTCTCGATGGCATGACCAAGGGCGCTGTCTATCATCACTTCAAGAGCAAAGAAGAGATTTTCAACGCCGCGTTTGATCGGGCGATGACTCCGATTGTTGAGCACCGTCGCTCGATGCTTGGCGTCGGTAATATGACCGGCGCCCAAAAGCTAAAAAGGCTTTACGCTCCCGAGTCCGTTGTTCCGCAAATTGAGCTATGGGCACGTATGCGTCCTGCAGCAGATCCGGTAAAAAGCTCGCGTCTACTGGCGATGCAGTACCAGGGCTCATTTGACGAGTCGGCCGATGGCTGTCTCTTGCCGGTGATCGAGGAGGGCATCGCCGACGGATCCATTGCGTGCGAATGCCCGCGCGAAGCGGCAGAGGCCGTATCGTTGCTGGCGAATCTCTGGTTGCTGCCACTGTTTCGTCCGCTCGAGCCCAAGGATCGAATGCTCGCTCGCGCTCAATGTTTGGCGCAGATGGCCGCCGCGGTGGGACTCGATTTGGGTGAGGAAGTGCTCCAGACAACGGCACGGATTTGGGACGTATGGGACCGTGCCGGGTGGTAATATACATACTAACGGTATGTAAATTGATGTAAGAGGGTGGCTACGGCTGCCCTTTTCGAGCCGTTAAATACATACCAACAGTATGTATAGGAGGCAAAGCCATGGACGGGATGAGAGATTTAGATGCCGCGTCAGCATCAAAGACGGCGCCGCCTATAAGACTCGTCGGTCTTCTCGTTGCGCAGTTGTGCGTGTATTCGACGTTGTCGGCGCTGTGCTTTACGTGCCCGCTTTACTTGCTCGACCGCAGTGGCTCGTCGACGTTATATGGCGCCGTCGCGGCGATAGCGTTTATACCGGGCGTGCTTGCGACTCCGGTTGGCGGAGTATTAGCTGATCGAGAGGGGCATCGGAGCGTTCTGGCAGCTCTCGGTATTGTTTTAATGATTGCAACGATGCTGTTTGTCCCCATGAAGCGCTCGTTGCCTCTTGCGGCCGTTGTGGCGGTGCTGCTGTGCGTCCAATACGCCGTTCAATCTATTCTGAAGCCGATACTTCAAATTGAGACGCTGCGCATAGCCGGCAGGGAAAAGGTCGAGCGGTCAACCGCATTAGTGTCGCAGATGACCATGGTGAGCAATATTCTAGGTCCCGTGGTCGGAACAGCCGTCTACGGATGCTTTGGAATCGATGCCCTTTGCGCGATCGCGGCGGTGGCGTTTGCGATGTCGTCGCTGCTGTTTTGGGCCGCACTCAAACAAAATGTCCCCTCTGAAGTGACGGGGGATAGCTCGGCTCGCATGGCATGCCAAAGCGATTTTCTGTCGGCGATTCGGTACCTGCTTCAAAACACCTCGTTGCTTGCTGTGATTTTGCTTGCGGCTGTTTTGAATCTTGCGTTGGTTGGGTTAACGATTGGTGCACCCGTTATTGTTACAAGGCATCTCGGCATGCAATCTTCCCGCGTTGGGATTATTGAGGCAGCTATGGGGCTGGGCGGCCTTGCAGGCGGTGGCCTAGTCGGTATTTGGCCGAATCGTTTTTCATTTGATGGCATTCACCGGCATGTCGTGATGATTTGTCTTGGGGTCATACCGATTTTCGTCGCGCTGCTGTGTGGCGCTCATATGCTTGTATTAGCCACGCTTGCGGTTGGTTCGGCATGGGTCATGGTGTGGGCAAGTATTGCGTCGGTCGAAATCGTTGCATTCGTTCAGCGAACGGCGCCGACGGAACTCTGCGGAAAGGTGCTTTCGGTCGTATACATGGCGCTTTCCTGCGCAACGCCAATTGGCCAATTGGCATACGGATTCGCGTATGATCGATGGACACCGACGGTTGTATTCGCAGCCATGCTGATGGTGCTGGTATTGACGACGGCGTTGTTTTATCGCTTGAAAAGTCGCTCACAACAAACAATGTGACGTGAGCGGCGCTGCGGTTTAACGGGAGCAATCGCTGCGGTGTGGGGCACCCATACGAGAGCATGCCTCTCCTTCGTCTACAATATCGTGCAGACGAAGGAGAGGCACGCCCATGATCAAGATGTTTGCGAGTGACTTAGACGGAACGCTGCTGAACGCCCTGCACGAGGCGGACGGAACCATTCGCCGCGCCATTCGCGAGCTGACCGAGGCTGGCCTGCATGTGGTTCCCGCAACCGGACGCTCGACGCTGCCGATCGGCGAGCATGGCTTTACGGGCCTGGCGCTCGATGCCTGCTGCTCTAACGGCTCCATCGTGCGCGACAGTCATGGCGAGGTGCTCAAAACCTGGACCATCGACCCGCAGGTTACCGAGGAGCTGCTCAAGGCGTTCCCGGACATTTGCTTTGATTGCTCCACGCCCGATGGCATGTTCTCGAGCGGTTCGTTCGAGATGCATCAGGCGGGCTTTAAAAAAGACAGTCCTATCAAGCGCATCGTGATGCGCGGCATGCGTGCACGTGGCGGGTATCACGAGGAGCAGTATTTCGATCAGTCGATCGGGGACATCCTGCGCCACGATGTGTGCAAGATCAACTGTCGCGTGACCTCGCCCGAGCTGGAGCGCGACCTTAAGGCGTATCTGGTCGAGCGTTCGGACCGTGTGGTCAACGCGCCGTTCGATCCGGTGATGTTCGAGATTACGGACGTGGCGTGCAACAAGGGCGAGAGTGTGGCCTGGCTGGCGGGCTACTACGGTATTGCCGAGGACGAGGTCGCGGTCTATGGCGACGGCGGCAACGACATCGTCATGCTCAAGCGTTTCCGCCACAGCTACGCGACCAAAAACGCAAGCGATGCCGCCAAGGCCGCTGCGAGTGCAACTATCGGCAGCTGCATGGTCCACGCCGTCCCCAAACACATGCTCGCCACCATGCGCAAGCAAAACTCCCGCACCGTCATCGAATAATGTGACAAAGGGACAGCCCCTTTGTCACAGCTGACGCTGGTCTCTTGAAATACGAACAAACATTCGCATATCTAACTGCGCTTTGATAGAATTGATACTGTTGGCGGCAGTTCCATGTGCCGGGCAACGCCCTCCATCTGATGGGAGGTGATGCCCATGACCGATCTGATTGATTTTGTGAGACTTCTGACCGCTTTGGTCTCGTTCTTCACAGCGCTCGTCGGGCTTTCCGAGGCACTCAAGCAACGTTCGAAGCAACGTAAAAGGGGTCGCCGCCGCTAAGGCGTTGACCCCTTAATCCAAGCAACGGCGCTGCCCAGCTTTCCAGAACTTGGGCTGCCGTCGACACTATTCTACCCACGAATGACATTTTGGACAATCGGTAATGCCGCTCTAAAAGCCTGGCACAACCGGCACAACCTAGGCGGTCGCTGGATGTGACAAAGAGGCTGCCCCTTCGTCACATCCCAAATATTGCCTTTACGTGTTGATGCACACGGTGTGCAATAATACTCGCACTGTGCAATAGCGCACAGGTTGAGTAGCAAGGAGGACGCTTGTCCCAGCTCGAGAAATGTGATCGCCGGTCCCTTCGCTCGCAGCGTGCCCTTCGCCAAGCACTTGCCAGCGAGCTTGCCGAAAGCGGCGACCTTTCGCGCATTAATGTCGCGTCGCTCACCGAGCGCGCTGGCCTTACGCGCCGCACGTTCTATTCG
>JAIHVJ010000140.1 GCA_022720335.1 Collinsella sp. | reverse complement strand
CCGCATTTGGACAATCTGACGTTCAACTTCAAGGGCGCGACCAGAAGGTCAGCGCCCTTTCGTTTCACGTCACCTTGTCACAAATGCGACCCGCTCGCTGACGTTGCCAAAACATTGATGTTGTCGGAGTAGTCATTGGGGACGTTCTTGAATGACTAGTCGTTTAAGAGCGTCCCCAATGACTAGGTCGGAAAATTTCTCAAAAAAGTTCTTGCCCTTCGCCCAATCGTTCGTATAATAAATTTCGTTGCTTGAGAGCACGCACCTATTCCTCGGTAGCTCAATGGTAGAGCACGCGGCTGTTAACCGCGTTGTTGTAGGTTCGAGTCCTACCCGGGGAGCCAGAATTTTTCAGCCCTTTCTGTTGGGCTTTAAATTCCTCGGTAGCTCAATGGTAGAGCACGCGGCTGTTAACCGCGCTGTTGTAGGTTCGAGTCCTACCCGGGGAGCCAGGTTGTAAAACCCGTCGCTTATGCGGCGGGTTTTTTCATGCCGCGATCGCTGTTCGCGAACGTTACCGTATCAACATTTCGTGTCGAGGATGTAATCCCGAGGCCCGCCACCTCAACATGGCGCGGTCGTTGTAGAATATTCCAATGATTGCTCCCACGAGATGGTGCCGCGAGCACCAGATAAGGAGATTCTTGTGTCTGAGACCATTAACGGCAGCCTGAGCGTCTCGAACGACGTTATTGCCGATATTGCCGGTTATGCCGCGATGACGTGCTATGGCGTCGTCGGTATGGCCGAACAGCTCCAGGGCGCCGAGAGCGTGCGCCTGCTTGCCGGTCAGCGCCTCCGCAAGGGCGTGCTTGTCTCCGCCGACGAGAACGGCCTTACGGTCGATCTTCACGTCGTGCTCGAGAACGGCGTCAACATGAAGTCCGTCTGCCACAATCTTTCGAGCTCCGTTGCCTTTACCCTGCAGGAGATCGCCCAGATCGATCCCGCCAGCCTTAAGATCGGCATCCATATCGACGCGCTCAAGAGCCGTCTGAACTAGCATCCGAAAACGGAGATTCAAATACCCATGATTGCAAAGACCATTCGCACCTGTTTTCCGATCGCTGCGGCTGCCGTTTCCGACAAGGCCGAGGAGATCAACAAGCTCAACGTCTTCCCCGTACCCGACGGCGACACCGGCACCAACATGTCGCTCACGCTCGCCTCGGTGACCAAGGAGCTTTCCGCCCTTCCCGCCGATGCCGATATGGAGGCCATCGCCGGCGCCATCACCCACGGCTCCCTGATGGGTGCCCGCGGTAACTCCGGAGTCATCACCTCGCAGATTCTGCGCGGCGTGGCCGAGGGTCTTGTCTCTGCCGACGAGCCTATTACGTCCGCCAACATTGCCTTCGCCTTCCGTCGTGCCGTCAAGGTTGCCTTCCAGGCTGTCCGCAAGCCCATCGAGGGCACGATCCTCACGGTCCTGCGCGATGTCTCGACCAAGGCCGATGAGTGCGAGAAGAAGAAGTTCTCGGCCGAGGATGCGCTCGATGCTATCGTCGTCGAGGCGTACCAGTCCGTCGCCCGCACGCCCGACCTGCTGCCCGTTCTGAAGGAGAACGGCGTGGTCGACTCCGGCGCCTTTGGCTTCGCCATCTTCCTTGAGAACTTTGTGGCTGCAGCACTTGGCCGCAGCACCGTTGTCGAGGATTTCTCCGCCACGTTTGATTCCGCTGTCTCTGCCCGCGACGCGGCCCTTGGTCGCGTTGAGATCGAGGCCAACGACGATTGGGAGGGCTCGGAGTTCCGCTACTGCAACGAGTTCCTGTTTAAGGCCGACGCCCCGTTTGACGAGGACGAGTGCCTTAAGTTCCTGGGTTCCATGGGCGACTGCGAGCTTCTCGTGGGCGCCTATCCCGACTACAAGATCCATGTGCACTCCAACACCCCCAACCTGGTGCTCGAGCACATGCTGCAGCTCGGTCAGATCTATGAGGTCTTTATCCACAACATGGAGATGGAGGCCCACGACCGTACCGCCAAGATCCACGAGGATCAGGAAAAGGCCGCCGAGCCCGCCAAGGCGCTGGGCTTTGTCGCCGTTGCCGCCGGTTCCGGCGAGGCCGACATCCTCAAGTCCCTCGGCGTCGACGTGATCGTGTCCGGTGGCCAGACTATGAATCCCTCGACCGCCGACCTGCTGGGCGCGGTGGACCAGGTCAACGCGACCTCGGTCATCATCCTGCCCAACAACGGCAACATCCGCATGGCCGCTGAGGCTGCTGCTTCAGCCTGCACCGACAAGAAGGTCGCCGTCGTTCCCACCAAGACCGTCCCGCAGGCCTTCTCCGCGCTGTTCGCGGTCCTGCCCGATTCCGAGCTCGAGGATGCCGTCGCCGCCATGGTCGACGCCATCAGCGAGGTCCGCGATGGCGAGGTCACCCGCGCCGTGCGCGACTCCAGTGCCTCTGACGGTTCTCCGATTCACTCCGGTGACGTCATGGGTATCATCGCCGGCTCCATCGACGTGGTCGGCTCCGACGTGAAGCAGGTCACGCTCGACTGCATCAACCGCATGCAGGAGGAAGAGGAGGGCGACGCGCTGACGATTCTGGCCGGCGAGGAGCTGTCCGATGAGGCCTTCCAGGAGATCGTCGACGCTATCGAGGAGGCTCAGCCCGATCTGGAGATTGACGCCCATCGTGGCGAGCAGCCGCTCTATCCCGTGATCTTCTCGATCGAGTAGGCAACTGCCCATGTCCGAGCTGTGCTCCGTGCCGCGCGTCTCGGAGCGCTTTGCCCAGAGCAATGCGCTCGACGAGGATATCGCGCGACTCAAATATGTTTCGGGTAAACGTGAGGAGGCCCTTCGCCGTCTGGGAATTCGGACGGTGGGGGACCTCCTTCTCCATATCCCTCATCGATACCTCGACTTTACCCGTTCTTGGTCTATCGAGATGGCGCCCATCGGTACCGTGTGCACCATCATCGCCACGGTCGACCGTATCGTCCAAAAGCAGCCGCGTCCGCGCATGCAGGTGACCGAGGTCTCGCTTGTTGACGAGACGAGCGTGCTGCAGGTCGCCTTTTTCCGCCAGCCCTGGATTGCCCAGCAGCTTAAGCAGGGCGACCGCCTGGCCGTGATGGGCAAGGTCGAGTTTGCCTACGGCTTTAAGCAGATGGCCTCGCCGCACTTTGAAAAGCTCGAGGACGGGCGTGCCGCAGGCACCATCCTGCCGGTCCATTACGTGAGTGATGGCGTGAGCCAGGCGTGGATGCGCCGCATCGTAAGCGGCGCGCTCGAGGTCGTCGGCAATCCGTTCGATCCGATTCCCGCGCCGCTGCGCGCAAAGCGGAAGCTCATGAGCAATGCCCGCGCGTTGCGTTCGATCCACTTTCCCTCGAGCATGGCTGAGCGCGACATCGCACTCCGGCGTCTTGCCTACGAGGAGTGCCTCTACCTGCAGCTGGCGCTGCGTCTGCGCAACGACGGCGGCCTGGTCGATGTGGTGCCCTATGCCCACACTGCGGGCGAGCATCTGGGCGCGCTTAAACAGGCCCTTCCGTTTTCGCTGAGCGACGAGCAGGAGGCCGCATTCCAAGACATCCTGCATGACATGTGCGATGGCGGGCGCGTGATGAACCGTCTGCTGCTGGGCGATGTCGGTACCGGTAAGACCGCCGTTGCCGCCTGCGCGCTGGCTGTGGCTGCCGATAGCGGCACGCAGGCCTGCGTTATGGCGCCCACGGGCGTGCTGGCGCGCCAATATGCCGATAAGACCGGCCCTCTGCTCTCGCAGGCCGGCATGTCCTGGGCACTTCTGACGGGTGCCACGCCGGCCGCAGAGCGCGAGCGCATCCATGCACAGCTGGAATCGGGCGAGCTTGACGTGCTCTTTGGCACCCACGCGGTTCTTTCGGATAACGTTGCGTTCAAGCATCTGTCGCTCGTGGTCATCGATGAACAGCACCGGTTTGGTGTGGGCCAACGCAACGCCCTGCGCGCGAAGGGGCCGGGTGCCGATCTGCTCGTTATGACGGCGACGCCCATCCCGCGTACGCTGGCGCTTTCGGTCTACGGCGATCTGGATACGAGCATCATCCGCCATCGGCCCGTCCCTGGTGCTGGCGTGACGACACGCGTGCTCACCGAGTCGAGCCGTGACCTCGCCTATGGCGCCATCCGCGAGGCGCATGAAAAGGGTCAGCAGGCCTACGTGATTTGTCCGCTCGTGGAGCCGAGTGACTCGGCCGATGAGCTGGAAGACGTGCCCGGTATTGCTCGCGACGACGAGGGCCGCGTAACCGTCCCCGTGCCGCTGCACGATACGGCAACCGAGCTCGACCGACTGCGTCTTGCGTTGCCGGGGCTTACCGTCGAGCGCCTTCACGGCCGCATGCCGGCGGGGGAGAAGGACCAGGTTATCGATGCCTTCAAGCGTGGCGAGATTGACGTGCTCGTCTCGACTACGGTGGTCGAGGTGGGCGTCGACGTGCCTAACGCCACCGTCATGGTCATCGAGAACGGCGAGCGCTTTGGATTGGCTGCCCTGCACCAGCTGCGCGGCCGCGTGGGCCGTGGCAGTGTGTCGGGCACGTGCCTGGTCATGACGCACTCCAAGGGCAACGGCGGCGCATCGGCGGCACAAGACCGTCTCCAGTCGCTCGAAAAGACCTCGGACGGCTTTACGCTCGCCCAGATGGACCTGCGCCTGCGCCATGAAGGCGAGATCCTGGGTTATCGCCAGCATGGTGGTGTGACCCTGCGCTTTGTCGACCTGGACGCCGACGAGGAGCTGATCGAGTGGGCCCATTTGGACGCGGTCGAGCTCTTGCGGTATGCTTGCAACCTTGACTCTGTGGCGACGCGTCCCTTGCGCGACGCGGTCGCCATGCGTTATCGACATATCTTTAAGGAGGTCAGCGGAGGATGAGAATCATCGGCGGCGAATGGCGCGGTCGTAAGATCGAGGAGCCCCGTGGTCGCGATGTCACCCGCCCCACGAC